>PHAG01000009.1:300000-423052 GCA_002841625.1 Firmicutes bacterium HGW-Firmicutes-1
TAACAACTGTCATGTTGCCACCGGTTGATAGCATCTTTTCTATGATTTCATTTATTCTTAAATCGCCCTTATGATATAAAACTTCTAATACACCAAACTGAGATGCTGTTAAGCCTCCTGCCTTTACTGTGTGCATTTCTTTTCTTCTGACAGTTTGAGTACCACGTGTTAGGGTTACAAGAGCTTTTAGATTTATGTCTGTGGATTCGCCGTAACTCAATTTGTTTTTCATAAAATAAGTATAGTACTAATTAGTAGTAATGTCAATAGTAATTATTATTAAATGATAATAATTATCAAACGCATAGTATAACCTCTTTGTCTCTAGGGGATAGGTTGAAAACTATAATAGGTGATGTGAATGGTCATTTTAGATAAACCGTTTGCGTATAATAGGGAAGAGCTATTATATTTATGAAAGATTTTTTTCTTTATTAATAGGGGGATTTATACTATAATTAAGTAGTAACATTAAATATTTGTAAATGAGGTGCTTATGAAGAAGATATGTTTGTTGATGATGATTGCGCTGATTTTCGCAGGATGTGTGAATAGAAATGTACCTTCAAAAGAAGTTTTATCAGAGGTTAAGGATTCGATAAGGGATGTAGAGCCTAAAGAGATTGTTGTTGGTGTAGATGAGAGGGTTGATGTGATTGTTGATTCGATGAGCTTGGAAGAGAAGGTGGGTCAATTATTTGTTGTTGATTTATTTTCGTATAACAATGATCAGGAAGTTGTTGAGATTTCGGAAGAGTTGGAGAGGAAGTTGCTTGATTTTCCAGTTGGAGGTGTGATCTTTTTTTCTGATAATATTGTGAATAGAGAGCAAGTAATTGGTCTTATAGATAAATTGCAAGAGACAAGTGAAGTTCCGTTGTTTATTTCTATAGATGAGGAAGGTGGTAATGTAAGAAGGCTTGGTAAAAATAGTGAAATGGGGATGACGCCGATTCCCGTGGCTTCAATAATTGGAAATACATTAGATATACATAATGCTTATCAAGTAGGGAAAATATTAGGGAAAGAGCTTAATGCATTGGGGTTTAATATGGATTTTGCACCAGTGGCAGATGTGAATACAAATGAGAGTAATCCAGTGATTGGGGTCAGAGCTTTTTCTAGTGATCCTAGTGCAGTTGGTGATATGGTTTCGGAAGAAATAAAGGGCTTGCAGGAACAAGGAGTAGCAGCAGTTGCAAAACATTTTCCAGGGCATGGGGATACCTCCTCAGATACCCATACGGGGGCAGTATTTGTTAATCATGATAAAAAGAGATTGGATGAAGTCGAACTGATTCCTTTTTCTAAGGCTATCAATGTAGGGGTTAAAGGTATTATGGTGGCGCATATTGCGTTACCTAATATAACGAACAATGATGTTCCAGCTTCGTTATCACAACCTATTATTACCGACATTCTAAGAGAAGAAATGAATTATAATGGGTTGGTTATTACAGATGCATTGAATATGGGTGCAATAACTGATTTGTATGAAGCTGATAAGGCGTGTATTCAAGCACTCGAAGCTGGTGTTGATATATTGTTAATGCCAGAGGATTTTGATTTGGCATATGAAGGAATGATCAAGGCGGTAAAAAGTGGTGAGTTAGCAGAAGAAAGAATTGATATTTCAGTAAAAAGAATAATCAAACTGAAGAGTGAGATTGGTTTATTTGAAAAGAATAGGATCAGACAACCGTTAAGCGTTATTGGCTCGAAAGAGCATTTGGATATTATAAATGAAATCATAAAGTGAGGTGGGCAAGTGTTTGAATATTACCCCCATCTTTGGAAACCATAATTAGACAATGTCTAATTAGGAGGTTTGCAATGTCAGGATTAATCTTTGCTATATTAGCGGGAGCATTAATGGCCATTCAAGGGGTTTTTAATACTAGACTAACAGAAAGCAGTAGTATGTGGGTGGCAAATACCGTCGTTCACTCAACGGGGTTATTACTTTGTATACTACTATGGTTTGTCACTGGGAGACTTCCGTTTGAACCAATTTTAAAAGCAAATAAATTATATTTTCTTGGTGGCTTAATCGGTGCTGTAATTGTTTATACAGTCGTTAAAAGTATTTCGAATCTTGGACCAACAATGTCGGTCATGATTTTTCTAAGCTCACAACTGATTGTTGCATACTTAATAGAGTTATTTGGTATATTTGGAACAGAATCAATTGACTTTGAGTTTAAAAAATTAATTGGAATGGCAATCGTGATAGTAGGGATTATCGTTTTTAAAATATAGGGGTTTTACAACAATTAAACAATGCTTTATAATAGAAGAGTAGGAATGTTTGCTAGCCACTAGGTTAGAGTGTTTCTGCTTTTATTTTTATATAAGCTATCGGAGTGGAGGGAAAAATGAAAATTGTTATTTTAGATGCAAATTCCTTAGGTGGGGATCTTGACTTATCAGTATTTGAAGCATTCGGTGAGCTAAATATTTATGGCTTTACTGATAAAAACGAAGTAATTGAAAGAATCCAAGATGTAGACGTCATTATTACAAATAAGGTACAATTAAATGAAACCAACTTAAAATTTGCAGCAAAGCTCAAATTAATTTGTATTACGGGAACGGGAACAAATAACATTGATAAGAGTTATGCGGTGAAAAATAATATGACGGTATGTAATGTCGTAGATTATTCTACGGAAAGTGTTGCTCAACATACTTTTGCTACCTTGTTTTATTTATACGAGAGTTTAGCCTTTTATGATCATTATATTAAGGAAGGTTTGTACATCAATGATGACAAATACCGACATTTCCAAAAACGCTTCTTTGAACTTAAAGGAAAAACATGGGGAATTATAGGCTTGGGAAATATAGGAAAAAGAGTTGCAGAAATTGCGAGTGTATTTGGATGTAAAGTGATCTACTTTTCTACTTCAGGCAAAAATAGGGATAATAAGTATCCGTTAGTGGACCTCAATACTTTGCTAAGAACTTCAGATGTAGTCTCTATTCATGCACCATTAAACGAGCATACATACAATCTAATTACATTAAAGGAACTAAAGATTATGAAACCCACAGCATATTTATTGAATCTTGGAAGAGGCGGAATTGTTCATGAAGAGGATCTTGCCAAAGCGATAGAAGAGGAAGTTATTCTGGGTGTGGGATTAGATGTGCTTGAAAAAGAACCAATGGATATCGATAATCCATTTATTAAATTGAAGGATAATCCAAGATTATTCATTACGCCTCATGTTGCTTGGGCAAGTGTAGAAGCAAGGAATAGAGTAATAAGTGAAGTTTATAAAAATATAGAAGCCTTTCGCAAGGGTGAACAGCGAAACGTGATAACCAAATAATGCCATCGAAATGCCATCAACATATTGTTGAATATGTGATATAATATATGTGGTAAAAATGATTGGAGGATTCACATGAAAAAATATATACCAATATTAATAATATGCTTACTACTGCTGGGTAGTACGGGTTGTAAAAAACAACCAGAAGCAAAAACCTTGATTCAACAACCAAATACGGTTGCAGAGGATGTTTCTAACCAAGGGGTTGAAAGTACAACGGAAGGTGCTCCAGTAACTGATGTTGCAACTGAGGGTACGATTGTGACAAATGAGGGATTATTAACTGAATTACAAGGATTTGTTGAAAAATTTTATTATAATTTTTTGTTTAAACCACAAGCTGAAAATGGAAAATTGACAGATACAGATATGCAGCTTTTTGCTATTTCATTTATTTATCAATTTGAATACAATGAACTTAGATTTGATTCGGAAAAATTTGTACTTTACATACCTGAGGCAAATGTTACAGAGGTTATAAAAAGGTTTTTTGATTATGATTTTACTACACACAAGTATCCAGAAAATTCGCCTATTACGTATGAAGATGGATATTATTTAATGAAAGCTAGAGATGTGAATTTTGGAGCTAAGCCAGTTATTAAGGAAGCGCTTCAATTATCAGAGCATTCTTATAAGATTGTATTTGGATCTTCAGATGCAAATGTGAAGGAAAAATATGAGGCAATCATTGAGGATCGAGATGGTAGATGGGTAGTAATCAGCTATAAAATTGTCAAAGAAGCTGCAAAGTAAATTACAATGATCATTTAAGAAGGAATATATGGTTTTAAATGTAGTATTTTGTATGGAAGTTTGATTTTCTGGTATATTTGATCGTATAATGTTTTATCAACATTATCTAAATAATTTCTAGGGAAAAGCTTATTTGTAATTTTATAATGTTTTAAATAATCAGCAGCCTTGTTAAAAGCAATGGCTGCTTTTTCTTCGGATGTATATTTCCCGACAATAAAATTACCATTAATATGGATTTTAGTGACATATATGTCTTTGCCTTTAGAAGTTACTTTTTCTACGCCATAATATTTATTGATTACGACAATATTGTGGTATCTCATATTATAAGAATTGCCATCCTTGAAATAAAAATCTCTTCCTTCAACAGAGAAATTCTTAATTCCAAATCTTTGTAGTATGTTAGATTGTATTCCAAAGTCATTCACAAATAAATAACCCATTCTTTTGAAGATTTTATGGGTAGAATAATAAAAAAGATCATCAACATCAAATAATAATTCTTGAGATGGATCAATAAAATACGAGAAGTAGTATTTATGCATATATATTGGGTTTTTTATATAATAACCGTTATCTCTGAAGTTGTGTAAAACAATCCATTTCTCAAAAGAAAGCGTAAGGCTGCTGGTATAGTTGTCATAATTATGCTTTCCTTCTAATAATATATCATTAGCATCTAAATAGGCTTGGTGTGCAGATTGTTCATCTTTAAAACTACCAAGGCTTATATGCTTATTTTTATAGGTAATGGATGCTCGAAAATAAAGTGTTCCATCATGTTTAACGGAAGGGTAAACACCTTTTAAATGGGACATGTTCTTTCACCTCACTTGTATTAATTATATCATAGAGGAGGGATTTATTCAAAAATTGGTGGTAAAAAATCAAGGTTTTTGCTTTCTGAGCCATAAAAGTCATAGGCTTTTGAATAATTAAGAATAATAGGGTTATAATAGTAGACAAATCTAATTTATGTAAAACTATACAAAAAAGATATTCTTATAGGCATATTTACCAATATTATCAATGAATATTTCCGATATATGATAATTTTACATAAAGAAGATGGGAGAATTTTCTGAATAATTTTAAAGACTACCAAAAAAACCGAATTGTTATTGACTATTGAAGGAAGGTCTAATATAATTGGCAACGTCCTGACTTTATTAGGAAAATAAATATGTAAGAAGTTTTAAAATCATGATCTCAATATGGATCAAAAAGGTATTACAAAGGAGTTTTCATATGATTAGATTTAAAAAGCTTTTAGGAAAGATTTTCTTAACAATGAAAAGCTTATCCCCAAAAGCATATACAAAAGGACTTGTTATAGTCTCAGCTGGTATGGTGACAGTTCTTTTGTTAGGAACGAATGGATTTATAGTCAATAGTAAAACAAATCCAGAAAAAGTGATTGATCAAGACGAAAAAGTAGTAGAGGAAGTTGACGCAACGAAATTAGAGCAAACAGCTCAAGAAACGGAACTGCCACAGTCTTCTAATTTAATGAAAGAAGAAGAGGACGTAAAAGCAGTATTCGAGGCAGCATCTCAAGAAACATTAAATGAGAAAGAAATTGTAATTTATACTGAAGAGGATTTCATGGCGTTAGTCAAGATTGTCGAAGCAGAAGCTACTGGCGAAGATGTTAAGGGTAAAATCATGGTGGCTAACGTAGTTCTTAACAGAGTAAAAAGTGATCGATTTCCAAATACTATATATGATGTAGTCTACCAAGAATATAATGGTAGAGCACAGTTTTCTCCAATTGATGATGGCAGAATTGACTCTGTAACATTAACGGACGCGACTTATGAGGCAGTTGAAAGAGCGCTACAAGGAGAAGATTATTCAGAAGGAGCAATGTTTTTTGCTGCTCGTTCTATGGCATCAAGCGGAGCGATGAGCTGGTTTGATAATAGCCTTACAAAGGTCGCCCAATACGGCGTACACGAGTTTTACACATATTAGAGCAGTTCAGTAGAGCAGGTGCTCTACTGAAAAGCCAGTAACAACTTAAGTTGGTACTGGTTTTTTAATTTTCTGGAGTCGATTTTCTTTTCTTAGAGTTGTATAGTAAGCTAAAATGTGGTACTATAAAAACAATTATTTTTGGTATTAACGAATACAAGTAAAGGATGGTTACACTATGACTCAAGTTTTGTATAACAGTACAAGAGGACAAGAAAAAAATATAGAAGCATCTTTAGCAATTGTAAAAGGTTTGGCTTGTGATGGAGGGCTTTTTGTTCCAAATCAATTGCCTAAAATGACAACTTCTATGGAAGCTTTATATGCGATGAATTATCAAGAATTAGCCTATGAAGTAATGAAACATTTTTTAACTGATTTTACAGAGCAAGAGCTTAAAGCTTGTATAGCGAATGCTTATGATGATAAATTTGATACGAAGACAATTGCACCACTTGTAAAAAAAGGGGATGCTTATTACTTAGAATTATTTCACGGGAATACGATTGCATTTAAGGATATGGCGCTATCGATTTTACCATATTTAATGAAAACTGCTGCCAAGAAACAAAATATAGATAATGAAATTGTGATTTTAACTGCAACCTCAGGAGATACTGGGAAAGCAGCACTAGCTGGTTTTGCTAATGTTGAAGGAACAAAGATCATTGTATTTTACCCTAAAGACGGAGTGAGTCCAATTCAAAAACATCAAATGGTAACACAAAAGGGAGAAAATACATACGTTATTGGTATTGAAGGGAATTTTGATGATGCCCAAAATGGTGTTAAGGAAATATTTAATGACGAAGCTTTCGGGAAAGAAGTTGAAGCAAAGGGTTATCAATTTTCCTCTGCAAATTCCATAAATATAGGTAGATTAGTACCTCAAATTGTTTATTATTATTATGCATATACATCACTTGTAAATGCAGGTGATCTAAAAGATGGTGAGCCGATGAATGTAGTTGTACCTACAGGCAATTTTGGCAATATCCTAGCAGCCTATTATGCAAAAGAAATGGGATTGCCTATCGCTAAGTTCATTTGTGCGTCAAATGATAATAAAGTACTATTTGACTTTATAAATACTGGAGTTTATGATAGAAAGAGGGAATTTATTTTGACTAGTTCTCCATCTATGGATATATTAATCTCAAGCAATCTTGAACGACTCATTTATCAGATTTCTAAAGGCAACAGTGACTTAACAGCTAATTTAATGAAAATGTTATCAAAAAATGGTGAGTATACGATTACAGATACGATGAAAGATGGTCTGAAGGATTTCTACGGCGATTATGCATCCGATGAAGAAACCCTTGAAACAATAAAAGCAGTATTTGATAAAACAGATTATTTGCTTGATACACATACAGCAGTAGGGTATGCTGTTTATAAAAAATACAAAGCGGCTACCTCAGATACTACGAAAACTGTTATAGCAGCAACCGCGAGTCCATATAAGTTTACACGAAGTGTTATGTTAGCAATTGATAAAGAATATGATAAATATAGCGATTTTGAACTTATAGAAAAGATGGAAGAATTATCACAGGTAAACGTACCAAATGCTATAAAAGAAATCTTATCGGCAGAGGTGCTTCATCGAATGGAATGTACGAAAGAACAAATGAAAGAAAAAATAAATAAAATCCTAAACTAAAAAAGAGGTGATTATAATAAAGGATATAGCGTTTAATGATAAGCTAAAGGAAGTAATGGAGCAATTGGGAAAGGGCGCTTTCTTAACGGTTAAGGTTGGAGAGGAAGTCAATACGATGACAATTGGTTGGGGTATGGTTGGGCTAATCTGGAACAAGCCAATTTTCCAAGTTCTTGTCAGAGAGTCAAGACATACTTACGATTTGCTTGAACGTAGTGAAGACTTTACTGTGAGCTTGCCAATTGGTAAGAATATGAAGGAAGCCCTTGCTTTTTGTGGTAGTACTACAGGGAAGAATATTAACAAGCTTGAACAATCCCTTGTAACAACTAAGAATAGTAAAAAGGTAAAGACTCCAATTATAGGTGAGTGCAATCTCCATTTTGAATGTAGAATACTTGCAAAACATAAACTTGTAGAAGATCAAATTGGAACTGATTTAGGTGTCCTGTTTTATGATAACGCGGATTACCATACCATGTATTATGGAGAAATTGTTGCTTGTTACGAAACATAATTATGAAGGGGCTACTTCAAAAGAGAATTTAATTCTGTTTTGAGGTAGCCCCTTAAGTTATGATTGATTAAGATGGTATTCATATGCTTATGTCATTTGTTCAGGGTGAAATTGTGCTGGATTAACATGGACAACTACATCATCAACATCATCTAATGCCATAAGCTCAAATTTGATTTTATCCGATATTTCATGTCCTTCAAATACGGTTAAGTTAGCATCAATTGATACCTTAACGATTAATAAGAACTTTAAGCCGATTGGTTTAGAAATAATTGCATCAATATGTTCTACGCCTGTTATTTGATTAAGGATATTAGCCATTTTAGTCATAAGTGTAGGGTTGATATTTGTATCCATTAAAACAGAATATGCATCGGTGAATATTCTTACACCTGTGTATGCAATCCAAAAGGAAATTAATATCCCAGCAATTCCATCAACAAATGGAATGTTGTAGTAACCAGATAGGATTCCGATGAGGGTTACCAACGATACAAATACATCGTTTCTATGATCTTGCGCATTTGCCATTGCCAGAAGGCTATTGTATTTTTTACCAATCGATTTCGCAAATATAAATAAGGATATTTTAACGATAATTGTTCCAATTGCAACGACAACTAGCCAGTTAGAATATTGGAACTTGTTTTCTGCGCTTAATGAGTTAAAAGCACTTCTGAAAATAGAAAATGCTACAAGCAGAAGGGAGAAACTAATGATCATTGCAAATATATATTCAGCCTTTCCATGTCCATAAGGATGATCCTTATCTCCAGGTTTGGAGGATATTTTATTTCCAATATATGTCATTAGAGAAGCAAACACGTCGCCTGCGCTATTTAATCCATCAGCTATCATAGCTTGACTATTTGATGTAAATCCAACAATCAATTTTGAAAGTAACAATACTATATTTCCTAGCATGCCAAGAATGGCTACTTTTGTAATTTCTTTGTGCTTTTGCATAAGGTTCACTCCGTATATCAATCTACCTTTTTAGTATTATTACATAATAAGCTATTTGTTGGAAACATACAAGCTTATTTCTTTCGGTTTTCAAAATAAACAAAGGAATCAATGGTATCTAATATATCTTTGAATTCTTCTCTTGGCGCTATTTTAATATATTCTTTTAATATTCGGTTTTGTTCTTCGCGAGATTTGTACCTTCCATAGAATATATCAAAAAGATTATGGCCCCTAATATAAATTTTAATCGTTTCCATGTTATTTTTGAGATCTTCAATGGTGCTAATTTTAACGCCTGTTTTTTCTACCATAATCTTTGCACTTCTTAGATTAAAAATGTATTGTTGGTATCTAGAAAAGAGAATTGTATAAAAATCTTCTTCTTTACTTATGATCCCAAGCTGGGTCATGATCGTTGGATTAAGAAAATAATTTTCGAAGGAGTAATATTTTAGAATCAGTACATTTCTTGGTGTAATACGTGGAATTTTAGCGTCATCATCATGCATTCGTTTAAAATAATAACTACACAACTGCTCAGTTAGAAAATTTGGATCTTTGCCATCACTATCTCTAATCATTAAAAAATTATCTTTTAAATAGGTTTGATTAATATACTTAAGGTTTGCATAGGTTCTAATGTTAGTACAGCTATTTGTGGGAATGATAGCAATCCGATTAAGATTATCTTGTTCATCTCTAATTTCTGAGTAATATTGATCGAGTATTAGGGGTAGCCTATTTCGATCATCCTTTCCTTCAACAATGAATGCAAAGTTTACATTCATTAAATCATTTGCGTTATATCCCAAATCTTCTAAAATAACATCAAGGTTCGTTGTTTCATTTATTGTTGTATGGTGATTTTGATTTAATAGAACTTGTTTAATTTGCTTAGCGGAAAAGTTGAACAACATTGAGGGTGAATGAGTAGTAAAAATAACTTGATTTTTTTTGGAAAGCTTATACAAAATTTCACTCGTAATCTTTTGAAGTTCAGGATGTAAATGAAGTTCTGGTTGGTCAACTAAAATGATACTGCTAACCTTACTCTCTACATCTAAATAGGCTTGAAAGAGAGAAAGGATATATAAGCTTTTCATACTAGTGGAGGCTTGCTGTATGGGCACTTGATGAGGGTTGTTTAAGCTTTTTGCAACTGTATTAATTTTGAGCATTTGAGAGATATCAAAGTTGAATTTATAATGGATCTCGTATTGTTCTCCATAACTTTTTTGGAAATATTTATTAATACCATCTTCATATTTTTTAATATTAGCGCTGTAAAGCTTATGTTTTACCAATAGAAGACTTTCATAAAGAGTTAATGCCTCCGGAGATTTTCTGTTTATGAGTGGAATACAATTAAAACAATCATTGCATTTTTTGCCTTTATCAAATTGACACAAATTATTTTTTACTTCGTCTAAGTCAGTGAAATTTTGAAGGTCTAAAAAGGTATCATTGAGTAAATCAAAGCTTCTGCCTTCATCAACTATATATAGTGAAGGGATTAGCTCTTGAATATAGGCATTGTTGTTTTGAATACCGTCATAGTATTTTTTGCTACCATCAGTATGGATTTTACAGCCTATGTAGACAGATTGATCAGCAAAGGAGGGTATTTTTTTTGTGAAGTCCTCCAACCATTTATCATAATTTTTAAGCTTACTAATCTTTCTAAGGTGATGTAATTCAATTAGATCTTCATTAGATAGTTCCAAGGTCAAATTAATTTCTATATTTTTATTTCGCTGATTGAAATCAAAGGGGGAGATAACATATTGAGATGACATTGCACGTATTGCACTTAAAATTGAGCTTTTACCTGTATTATTTTTACCTACTAAAATCAAGGTATTTTCAATATCGGTTATCGTCATTTCTTCAATAGACTTAAAGTTTTTTATTTGCAAGGTTGTGATTTTCATTTTGGCACCTCGTTGGTTGATTTTTGAAGGTTTATAGTTTATTGTAGCTCTTTTTTTGGGGATTGGGAAGTGCTATTTTGATGAATTCGGTTTATTTTTATTAGGTCAAATATATCAAAACTTGAAAAAAAAAGTACTTTAGTATATAATAAACATATCTATGGTTATTATAAGATGTTTTGGACGAAAAAAGTACTATGGGGGTAACTTATGCGGTACGTGCCAATATCTTGCTTGAGAGAAGGTATGATTGTTGCAAAAAGCCTATACAATACCAATAATAAGTTATTGGTAAGAAGAGGTTTTCCAATTAAGCAGGCATATCTTGAACGGATAAAGAGCCTTGGCTATCAAGGGGTTTATATTGATGATGATTTGTCTGAGGGAATAGAAATCAAAGATATTATTAGTCATGAACTAAGAAGGACAACTGTATATGCTATAAAAGATGTCTTTTCTGCGATGAACATGTCAAAGGATAGTGCTTCTAAAAGTGTTTCTAATAAATTGGATAACACCAAAAAACTAATCGAAAATATCGTTTATGATATTATTAATAATAAAAACGCAATCGTAAATATGGTAGATATTAAAATGTTTGATGAATATACTTTTTATCATTCCGTTAATGTCGCAATACTTTCTATCGCACTAGGACAAGGACTAAAGCTCACAGAAAAGGAATTATACGACCTAGGACTTGCTGCAGTTTTGCATGATATTGGGAAGGTTTATATAGATAAAGATATTTTACTAAAAAATGGTGAATTAACACAAGAAGAGTTTGAAACAGTTCAGATGCATTCAGAATTTGGGTATAGGCACTTAAGAAATTCATATGAAATCCCAATAGCTTCTTATGTAGGTGTATTGCAGCACCATGAGAAATATGATGGAACAGGCTATCCTCAAAAAAAACAAAAGGAAGAAATATCACTATTTGGAAGGATTATTTGTATCGCTGATGTCTATGATGCAATTACCTCAAATAGGCCGTATAGAAAGGCTATGCTACCATCTGAAGCTATGGAATATATAATGGCAAATAGTGGGACTATGTTTGACAGTAATATCGTAAAAATGTTTATCAATAAAATTGCAGCATATCCAATTGGAACGATGGTTAAATTAAGCAATGGTGTGGAAGCTCTTGTAGTAGAAAATAATAATATTACACCTCTTAGACCAGTAGTGAAAATTTACAAAGATGAAAAAGGCGAGCAGATGTTCACTCCCTATATAATTAATTTGGGAGATATGAGTACATCAAAAAATATTACAATTGTCGAATTGGTTTACTAGTCATAATATGACTTTTGTCGCCAAGGATGTATTTAATAATGCATCCTAGTACATAATTACTATTAACAATATCTGAGAATATGATATATTTAACCGTAGCGAATGCGGAGGTTTTGTAACATTGACAAGATGAAGTTTTTGATTTTGTATCCAATCGACCATGAATGATAGAATATAGGAGCGATTTTATGAGATATGTACCAGCTGACGGACTAGTTGAAGGAATGGTGATTGGAAAGAGCCTTTATGATAAAAATCATAATTTGCTGCTCAGTAAGGGAAGCATTATTCAGACTGCATATGTTCAAAGAATAAAAAACTTGGGATATCAAGGTGTATATATAGATGATGAAATTTCCGCCGACATAGAGATCAAAGATATTATAAATGATGAAATAAGAATGAAGATGATTCAAACTGTCAAAGATGTTTGCATACATTCAAATGAAGGTCCAAAGACTAAAAAATCAAGTAAAGACACGATTGAAAAAAAGCTTGATATAACTAAGCAACTAATAGCAACCATTGTAGAGCAATTGCTCATTAATAAGGATACAATGGTTAATTTGATCGACCTAAAATTTTTCGATGACTATACATATTTCCATAGTGTTAATGTTGCGGTTCTTTCAGTTGTGATTGGAGTAGGCCTTGGATTAGATAAAGAAGAGCTTTACAATCTTGGCCTTGGAGCAATTTTACATGATATGGGTAAGATATTTATTGACAAGGATGTAGTGAATAAGCCGAGTAAATTAACTGTTGCTGAATACGAAGAAATAAAAAGGCATTCAGAATTTGGTTATAAATATTTGAAAGAAACTTATCAAATCCCTACTGCTTCCTATATTGGAGTATTACATCATCATGAAAAATATGATGGTAGTGGATATCCATCTAACGTTTCTAAGGATTCCATTTCATTAATTGGGAGAATCATATGCATAGCTGATGTTTATGATGCACTCATTTCAAATCGGCCTTATAGAGCGGCCTTATTACCTTCTGAAGCAATGGAATATATCATGGCAAATGGTGGGCTAATGTTTGATGTAAACATTACCAAAGTATTTGCTAGAAAAGTGGCTCCATTTCCTGTTGGAACGTATGTTAAGTTGAGTAATGGGTATACAGGCATCGTAGCTGAAAACTTTGAAGAGGCATGTATGAGGCCGAGTGTAAAAATAATTCTTGATCCTGAAGGCAAGAAGATAATGCCGCGATTTATTAATCTTAAAGATGATAGAAATCTAAGAGCAGTGACAATAACTGCTGTCAATAATATTTAAAAAAATTGTATTTTTATTATGAAATTGCACATACTATTTTTATTGTATTTGGCATTGTGATTTTCTGATTTACGAAAGAACCACAAATTGACATGTTGAAATTTGTTGCAGTTTATGTTATAATCGTTTTAAGAAACACAGTTGGTAATAACCTGGGATGTACGATAAACCTTATTTTGAACCTACATTATTTATAAGGGAGCTTTATATCGCATATCGGATGTCATGCCCTCAATGCTGGGGAAGACAATAGATATGTTGCGAGCACCCACCTGGCTATGCTAGGGGTCAAAATTGGGTAACGGCATTCTGGGAAAGAACTTCAAAGTTGATAATATTAATTAAAAACCACACGCTAAGCGTGTGGTTTTGTATTTGTATCCAGTAGGAAAGTTCTACTTTCCACGAAGCATAGAACAAAGCGTTAGATAGCATTAATGTTACGTAACACGCTGACAAGCGCTTTGTTCTTGATTTTTTTTATTACTAGAATAAGCTTTTAATGTCTTCAAAAAAGGTAGGATAGGATATATCTATACATCTACTATTCATAAGGGTAGTAGTAGACATTGCATTTAGAGCAGCTATCGTAAGTGACATCGCTACTCGGTGATCATGATAACTATCCACGACAGCCCCTTGTAATGGGTTTCCACCTTCAATAATCATCCCATCATCAGTACCCAAAATATCAACACCCATTTTCTTGAGTTCATTAACCATTGTATCTATCCTGTTTGTTTCTTTCACTTTTAGCTCTGCTGCATCCTTGATTATTGTTTTACCTTCTGCTAAAGCAGCAGCGATTGCAATAATAGGGATTTCATCTATAAGTGAAGGAATGATGCTACCTTCAACAATGGTACCTTTAAGTCTGCTAGATCTAACGATGATATCAGCCACTTTTTCACCACTGATATATCTAATATTATCTAGTTCAATCTGTCCTTCCATGTTTTGGAGAACGTGAATGATCCCATCTCGTGTTGGATTAATTCCAACATCTTTAATTATAATCTCGGAATTTTTTGAAATTAATCCAGCAACCATAAAGTAAGCGGCAGAGGATATATCTGAAGGTACGATTACTTCTTGAGCAAATAACTCTTCTACTGGGTTACATATTACTTTTGTCCCGTTAACTTGGATGTTTCCACCAAAGTGGTTGAGTAGGAGCTCAGAATGGTTTCGTGATGTAAATGGTTCAACTATAGTAGTCACGCCAGTAGTATATAGTGAGGCCAACATGATAGATGATTTGACTTGCGCACTAGAAACAGGGGAAACATAATCAATATTAATAAGCTGTGAGGGCTGTATGTAAAGAGGAGCAAGATTATTTTCATGTATACTCTTAATGTTACCATTCATTTTTGTAAGTGGTTGAATAATTCTTCCCATAGGTCTTTTGATAATTGAGGAATCACCAGTTATGGAACAATCAAAGTCTTGGCCACAGAGTAACCCTGACATGAGTCGCATAGTTGTTCCGCTATTACCAACATCTAAAATTTGTTCAGGTTTCTTCAAACCATGTAGACCATTTCCTTTTACACTTACAGTTTTTTGATTAATACCAATTGAAACTCCCATTTGTTGGAAACATCTAATGGTTGATAAACAATCTTCCCCCATTAGAAAGTCTTTTATAAGAGTATGCCCCTTTGCAACAGAGCCTAACATAACAGCTCTATGAGAGACGGATTTGTCACCAGGTACTTTAATTTCTCCCTTTAATCGATTTACTGGATTGATTTTCATTATTATGCCTCCTAACGTTTGTATACAACGTAATTCATATCATTTAGAACTTCAATACTTTTTTCAAGACAAGTTTCATCATAAAATACAATTTCAAGTACACCACTAGTATGCTCACGGTTATTTATAATACCAATATTTTTAATGCTAATTTCATGATTACTCAAAAGAGTAGCTATTTGCGCTATAATACCGGGTTCATCTACAACATCAACAGTAACAGAATAGGATTGTAAAAGTGCACCAGAAGTCTTTTCTTGAAAAGATTCTCTATATTCTCTAGCACCTTCAAAAAAATCATAAATGTCATGCTGGTTTCCACTTTGAATGGATTTCATTATAGTATCGATATCCTCTTTAAAATGCTTTAATATTTTCACGATGTTGTCTTTGTTGGTAAGACAGATTTGTTGCCACATTACAGGAGAAGACGAAGCAATTCTAGTAATATCTTTAAAACCTCCAGCTGCTAACGTATGTAAATATCCTTCGTCAGAATCAAGGGTTTTAACCATATTAACAAGTAATGCAGCGATGACATGAGGAACATGACTTATCGTTGCAGTAACAAGATCATGTTGATCTGGAGAAATAACAACGGGTAAGGCTTTAATTCCTTTAATCAAATCATATAATATACGCGTTTTAAGTTTATCGGTATCATCAATTGGTGTTAATATATAATATGCATTCTCAAAAAGGTGAGCAGTTGCAGCTGCATATCCATATTTATCTGAACCAGCCATAGGATGGCCTCCTATAAAAGTGCAAGGAGATTTGTGTTTATTGATTTCTTCTATAATATTTTCTTTTGTACTGCCAACATCTGTTATGATACAATCCGGATGAACGATTTGAACTAATTTGTTATATGCTTCAATATTAACATTAACTGGACAGCACAAAAAAATGATAGAACACTCTTTAAAGTGTTCATCAATTCCCTCAGCACAGACATCAACAATATTATCCTGATTAGCTAAAGTCAAGGATAATTTGTCAATATCAAATGCAATTATTTGTTTAGCTAAATTATTTTTTTTAATTGCCTTAGCAATTGAGCCACCTATCAATCCTAAGCCAATAAAGCCAACTTGATCAATCATTAGAAATGCTTTCCTACAAGAGCAGCATATGGACGTAACTCTTCACATAAAGTTTCAAAAGCAGCAGGAGTTAAAGATTGTGGTCCATCAGATAGTGCTGTTGCTGGATTAGGATGCACTTCTATCATTAAGCCATCTGCGCCTGAAGCAATAGATGCCTTGGATAATGGGTTTACAAGCTCTCTAATACCTGTAGCATGACTAGGATCAACAATAATAGGTAGGTGACTCTTTGTCTTAATGATCGGTACAGCGCTTAAATCTAAGGTATTTCTAGTTGCTGTTTCAAAGGTTCTAATTCCTCTTTCGCAAAGTACAACGTTTTGATTTCCTTCGCTCATAATATATTCTGCAGCATTAAGCCACTCTTCAATAGTAGCAGATAAACCTCGTTTTAATAAAACTGGAATATTTGTCTTTCCAACTTCCTTTAGAAGGTAGAAATTTTGCATGTTTCTTGCACCAATTTGAAGCATATCAACATACTTAGCGGCTGTTTCAACGGCTTGCAAGCTAGTTACCTCACATACGATTGCAAGACCAGTTTCTGCTCTTGCAGCTGCCATAAGCTTAAGACCGTCCTCCTCTAAGCCTTGAAAGGAATAAGGAGAGGTACGTGGCTTATAAGCGCCACCTCTTAAAATACATGCGCCAGCTTTTTTGATAGCTCTAGCAGTTTGAATAACTTGGTCTTCGGTTTCAACCGCACAAGGACCAGCCATAATTATGAAATGGTCACCACCAATTTTGTAACCACCTATATCAATTACTGAATAGTCAGCATGAAATTGTTTGTTGGCTAACTTATAACTTTCAGTTACTTGAACAATTTTATCAACACCATCAAGTAGGGTAATATTAGTTGCCAATAGTCTGCTTTTGTCACCAATAACACCAATTATCGTTACTTGAGCTCCACGTGATAAATTTGTTTGTAAACCTCTTTCTTCAACGATAGAAATAACATTCATAACGGCTTTATCAGAGACGTTAGGCTTCATTACAATAATCATTTTATGTTCCTCCTAATAAAATCTGTACATCTATGACATTTGGATAAATTCTTCAACTAGTTCAAAGAAACGCTCCATTTGCTCAATGGTTCCTAAAGTAACGCGTTGATAAGTATTCATTCCAAAGTAAAAACCAGGTCTTACAATAACCCCTTTTTGCTGAAGCTGATTAAAGAGCTCCATACTTGGAAGTTTACAATCTATCATGATGAAATTTCCAAAGGTTTCAATATATGGAAGGCCTAATTCTTGGCATTTCTTATAAGTATATTGTTTGGAAGCTTCATTTAATTGAAAGCTTGCATTCACAAATTCTTGTGCGTCAAGACTAGCACGTGCAGCTTCTTGGGCTTGTGTTGTAACATTAAATGGACCTCTTAGGCGATTCATATATCCAATGATTTCTTTTGTAGATATACCATAGCCGATTCTCAGTGAAGCCAATCCATACATCTTTGAAAAAGTACGAAGTAAAATAATATTATCGTAGTCTTTCATGATAGAAAGGGTATTAGGAAAGCTATCATCTGCTATATATTCATTATAAGCTTCATCCCAAACAACCAATATATGTTTAGGTACTTTTTTCATAAAGCTCACTTGCTCATCCTTTGTAACGATTGTTCCAGTAGGGTTATTTGGATTTGATATAAAAATTACCTTAGTACGTTCATTAATCTTATCCAATATTCCAGCTAAGTCATAGGTGTGGTTTTTTAAAGGCACTTCAATCATCACACCACCCATTGATACAACAGCTGCCTTATATTGTGGAAAGCTTGGAGTACATGTGATTGCTTCATCACCTTGAGTGACAAAGGTTTTACCAATGATAGCGATGACTTCGTCAGAACCACATCCAAAAATCAATTGATCAGATGCAATATTAAGCTTCAGTGATAAAGCACTGCGAAGAGTAGAACAATTACCATCTGGATAAAGGGAAGGGGATTCTAAAGATTTAATTACTGCAGCTTTTGCTGCTTCTGAGCATCCCAATGGGTTTTCATTGGAAGCGAGCTTAATGACATCATCTAAACCATATTCTCTTTTTACATCGTCAATTGGTTTTCCGGGCACATAAGGTGTTAATAATTGAACTTCTTTTCTACATTCTATCATTTCATCTGCTCCTTATTATTCTGATGCTAAAGCCAAACAAAAACGAAGGCTAATTCATCGTATTTTTTTACTAGAAAAGTTCTGCATAAACAATTGGAAAAGCGGCAGAAGTGTAATAAGAATTATAACTTGGTGAAGCCGATTTTCTTGTTTGTTATGAAAGTTCTGCATATGCAATTGGAAAAGCGGCAGAAATGTAACAAGGATTTAGCTCTGCTCAGCCGATTTTCTTGTGATTATTATATCATATTAATCAAGGTATATTAACTTATTTCTCACATTTTACACTTTAAAAAAGGATATGTCAACAGTACATCACTTTAAAGTGCGAAAATGTAAGTGTGAATATTTGCTTGTCGAAATTTGTATAATATGCACAAAAAAGCAATTGTATATTTCTCAATAATAGGATAATGGTTAGTTGTTTTACATAGTTATTTTTCTTTGTGTACAATTTAAATAAAAACTTACAAAGATTTTAAAAAAAATGAAGGAAATTTATGGACCAAGTTGAATATTAATGTTATCGGTAAATTGTAGTTTAACTTATTTGACCTTATGAGAAAAATGATGATTTTCTCAAATAAACCAATGATCGGGGGACAAATTATGAAAGTTTATTCATCGGAAGAAATTCGCAACATTGTGCTGTTAGGCCATGGCGGTAGTGGGAAGACCACATTAGTTGAAGCTATGGCACATGAAGTAGGTATTACAAAACGACAAGGAAAGGTTGAGGAAGGTAATACAATCAGTGACTTTGATAAAGAAGAGATAAAACGTGGATTTTCAATCAATACTTCTTGTGTTCCTATAGAATGGCAAGATTGTAAGATTAATGTGCTTGATGCTCCAGGTTATTTTGACTTTGTTGGGGAAACTAAACAAGCAACGCGTGTTGCAGATAGTGCTATCATTGTTGTATCAGGTAAATCAGGTGTTGAAGTTGGAACCGAAAAGGCTTGGGAATATGCGGATGAAATGAATTTACCTAGAATGATTTTTGTAACGGATATGGATGATGACAATGCGAATTTAAATACTGTATTAGATCAACTTAAAAACCATTTTGGCAAGTGCATAGCACCATTTCATGTTCCTATTCGTGAAGGTGAACATTTTATTGGCTTTGTAAATGTTGTTAAAATGGAAGGAAGAAAATTTATAAAAGATCACATTGAAGAATGTGGAGTTCCAGAAGGCATGGAAGATGAAATAGATCCTGTTAGAGATATGA
Organism: Firmicutes bacterium HGW-Firmicutes-1; assembly: GCA_002841625.1. Classification (NCBI taxonomy): domain Bacteria; kingdom Bacillati; phylum Bacillota; species Firmicutes bacterium HGW-Firmicutes-1. The sequence goes on from PHAG01000009.1 coordinate 319,988, forward strand.
TTTTAGAAGCAGTTGCTGAAAGCAATGAAGACTTAATGGAAAAATACTTTGAAGGCACACCGTTTACGGTAGATGAAATTCAAGATGCAATACATCAAGGCGTTATTGATGGAAATATTGTTCCCGTTCTTATTGGTTCAGGTACGAACAATTTAGGGGTACAAGTTTTATTAAATTCAATCGTAAAATTCATGCCATCTCCAAAAGAAGAGCATACTACTGTTACTGGAGAGCACCCAGATACAGGAGCTGAAATTGAAGTCGTTTGTGATTTAAACGAACCTACGTCAGCTTTGGTGTTCAAAACTATAATTGACCCGTATATTGGTAAACTATCATTATTTAGAGTGTATTCTGGTAGTGTAAAAGCTGATACTCAGTTGCTAAATGCTAACACTGAAGAGATGGAAAGAATAGCCCATGTTTATGCTTTAAGAGGAAAAGAACAAATTGAAGTTTCAGAAATAAGAGCTGGCGATATTGGAGCAGTAGCAAAGCTTATTGATGTAAGCACCGGCGTTACATTATGTGATAAAGATCGTCCGGTGAAATTACAAGGAATAGAATTCCCTGAATCCTTGGCATATAGAGCAATTGTTCCAAAGACGAAAGGTGATGAAGACAAGATCGGTAGTGGTATTCACAGATTAATGGAAGAAGACCCTACAATCAAGTTTATTTTAGATCATGAAAATCATCAAGAACTTTTATATGGTGTTGGTGGACAACATTTAGACATCATTGTCAGCAAGCTTGAATCAAAATTCAAGGTAATGGTTGACCTCAAAAAGCCAAGAATACCTTTTAGAGAAACGATTAAGAAAAAAGTTCAAGTAAGAGGTAGGCATAAGAAGCAATCTGGTGGACATGGACAATATGGTGATGTTGTAATGGAATTTGAACCATCAGGAGATATGGAGAAACCATACATTTTTGAAGAAAAAATCGTAGGGGGAGCAGTTCCTAAAAACTATTTCCCAGCTGTAGATAAAGGTTTAGCAGAATCAGTGAAACGAGGAGTTCTAGCAGGATATCCGGTTGTTGGTATTAAAGCAACCTTAATAGATGGTTCCTATCATCCAGTAGATTCTTCGGAAATGGCATTTAAACTAGCAGCTCAAAATGCTTTTAAAGATGCAATGGCTCAAGCGACTGCAACTTTATTGGAACCAATTGCGAGTGTTACAGTAGTTGTACCAGACCAATACATGGGCGATATTATCGGAGATCTTAATAAGCGTCGTGGTAGAGTGCTTGGAATTAACCCTAACAAAGGAAAGCAAGAAATCATGGCTGAAGTTCCAATGGGTGAATTATATGGTTATTCTACTGACCTTAGATCATTGACTCAAAGTAGAGGAATGTTTACTCAAAAATTTGAACGTTACGAAGAAGCTCCTCGTGAAGTTCAAGAAAAGGTTATGGCTGATAAAGAAGTAGACGAATAAAATATGGAATAATATGGATAATGATTATTATCTGTGTTATAATAAGCATTGAAACTAGATAGTAAAGTAGACATATTTATAGGAGGATGAAAAATGAAATTATTCAAATGTTCAGTTTGTAATTATATTTATGAAGGAGAGGAAGTATTAGATAAATGCCCAATGTGTGGCGCTCCTAAGGAAAAAATGGACGAAATGACTGAAGAAGCTGCTGATAAAATCTATGCTGCTGATTTCACAAATGGACTTCATACTGAGGTTATCAATATGGCAACATCAATTATTTCACTTTGTGAAGATGGTATTGAAGATGAACTTGATCCAATGTGCGTAAAGATATTTAACAAATCTAAGGATCTTGCTTGGGAAATCAAACAATTATCCAAAGCTGAAATTGGAAATCATGTAAGAAAAGAAAAATGGTAGAAAGATAAAGTAAGGCCTTGAAGTTGAAAAACTTCAGGGCCTTTTTTGATACAATCAATATATTTAACTTGTTAAATAAAGGGATTTATTGTATAATATTGCAATAATATATAGAGAGATTTTTTGAGGGTGAGAAAAAAGTTATATAGATAAAAAAGCAGTGTATTTTTAATATAATTGTAGAGCATAGCCCTCGATATAGCTATAAATTTTTCGTTTCAGAATAAACGAAGGATTCATAGTTTTATATTCGAGGATTTTTTATTTGGGAGGAGAAGTTAAGATGGGAATAATATTAATAGTAGAAGATGATTTAAATATCCGAAGTGGTTTGGTTGAAATTGTTAGAAATATTGATGAACATTTTGATGTTTTTGAGACTGGAGCAGCAGTAGAAGCCTTAAAAATTGCGGAAACAAAAGTAGTAGATGCATTTTTCTTTGATATCCAGTTAGAAGATTACACAGGTCTTGAACTTGCCATGCAAATAAGAGAAATCGATCATTATAAATTTACACCTATAATATTTATTACAGGGGATCATTGTAGCGAAATAGAAGCCTTTAAGAATATTCATTGTTATGAGTATATATTGAAACCATTTACTGAAAATGAAGTTATAAAAGTGTTTCAAGATGTTATTACCCATGGAATAGTTGAAAAAAAATCAGATCCCAAATTAGGCATCAAGGAAAAAGATTTTACCTATGTGATTAATCAAGGTGATTTAATCTATGTTGAGATGATGAATAGAAATCTATACATTAAAACGATTCATGAAGAAACAGATATTAGAAATTGTTCGTTATCTAAACTTTTAAAACAATTAACAAATCAATTCATACAATGTCATAAAAGCTTTATAGTAAATCGGTCTTATATAAAAAAAATTGATAAAGCTAATAATCTAGTATATGTTGAGAAAAAGGAAGAGCCGATACCTATAGGAAGAAAATATAGAGATAATGTATTACAGTTGTTGGATAAAACGATAAAAGACTTTGTTGATTGATGAAATAGTCATTTAATGACTCGTTAGACTGTCGACAAAAGCATTTTTTCTGATAGGTGTGTACTCATTATTGGCAGTAAGTGTTCATTTTTCTGGCCTTTCCCTTCGGCCGGTCTGGCGAAAAATGAACACTTACTGCCTTTCGCATTAATTTTGATGAAAAAATGCTTTTATCTCTGAATCGTTAATTGATGTTTCTTTAAATTGTCAACAACCGGAAGAGTCATTTAATGACTCTTTATATTGAAAATACGAATACTTGACAACACTTTATTGGTCGTGATATACTAATTTAGTAAATTACTAAATTAGTAAATAAAAGGGGTGTTAATATGAAAATTCCAGTAACTTTAAAACATAAACCAGTAATCGTAGTCGAAAATTATGATCAAGTCGATGGTCGATATGCATATAATTCAGATGCGAAAGGATTATCCCTTGGACTTGCTCAATGGAATGATCGTGGGAAAATTGAAATTTCTGCCAAAGTATGGCGTTATACTGGTGAAAAATGGTCAAGACAATCAGAAGAACTACCACTGCATAGAGCTCTTGATCTTGCGTTATTAATCTGTAAAACAAGATTACATTTTAAGGAAGCTTATCGCTACGAAAAATTATACGATCCAGAAAATACAACTATCGATAGAATGGGTCTACAAGGTGACGCAATGACAGTAAATGTTTGTACTGATAATCCAATGATTGACGAGGATATCAAGTTATTCAGAGACTGCATTAGTAAAGACGATGAAATGATAGGTGAACGATTAAGAGCTCTATCAGCAATATTAAAAGAGCTAGGTTATTAATGACTGACGAAAGGGTTATAGGAAATGAAATTATCAAGTGATAAAAAGAAGGAATTACAAGAAAAGTATAAGCAAATGAAGTTTGATATGGGATTATTTGCAATTATAAACAAATCCAATTCTAAACACTATCTAGAAACCTCTCAAGATGTGAAAGCATTAATCAATCGGAGAGAATTTACGCTAAAGATGGGAATGCATCCTAATAAAGAGTTGCAAAAGGATTGGCAACAAATTGGACAAGATGGTTTTGAAATCAAAATTTTAGAACAATTAGAATATGATGAGGACGACTCCAAAACGGATTATTCAGATGAATTGGAGTTGCTTAAGATGATTTGGATAGAAAGACTTATAAAAGAAAATATTGAGATGTATTAAGAAACGCCTTTTTGGAATATGCAAGAATAACTATAAATTTACTAAAGGTAGTGCAATAAGAATTGTTAGTTTTGTGAATAGTAAATGTTATCCATTGATTCAATTAATCTATGAATACGATGTTAATCTTGAAAAACTCCATTGTTAATAGAATTTACAATGAGTACCTAGAAGGAAAGAGTTATCAAAAGATTGCTGATGGGCTTGAAGCAGACAGAATTAAGACAGGGGCGCAAGGGTCTAAATGGTGGGACAGTACAATTTCTAAAATACCTCGCAATGAAAAATACTACGGTGAACTGTTGCAACAAAAAACAGTCACCGTAGATTTTTTATCCCATAAAAGGGTTACTAATCGAAACTACGCTGATAGATATATTGTTGAGGATAATCATGAGCCAATAGTTTCAAGAGAAGTATGGGGTGAGATACAAAAGAAAAAAGAGAAAAGGGCTTTAGCAAAAAACAATATTCTTTATGTAATTAAAATCACTTTTAGTTTGTAAAGCGCTAACTTTTGATTGTTCAATCAATCAAGACTGTACAAAATTGTTTTATCTCCCACTAAAGTTGAACCGCTATTTACAAAGTAGAAATTGGATGATGTGTCTAATACAAGCGGGCCAGTCCACGTAATTGCACCAAACTGGCTGCTGAAAATACCTGTTGGAGGCACATCGGCTAAAGCCGAACCAACAATCACAATACCATTGATAAACGAATTTGTAATGTGTGAATATCCATCCATGTCTATGAATCCATCAGATCGGCTATCAACCATACGTTGAATTCTTAAACCATCATGGAACATGTTGTTGATTCGACTGTTGTAAATATAAGTGTTGAGAAGACCTTGATGTGGACCAATTGGAGATGGCATAATGCTTCCTACAACATTAGCGTTTAAAAGTTGAAACTCAATCGTTGTAAAAGGGTCAATGAGATCTACGGTTTGGAAGATAACATCTCCACTAATAATAGCACCGTCAGTGTAATTGGTATGAGTGCTTACAGATGTCCCGTTATCAAAGGTACCAATTACCGTAACAGGTCGTGCGTCAAACGCAGGACCCTGCACAAGGTATACGTTTTCTGCAGCTTGACTTGTTTGGATGGTAACATTTCTAGGAACAGACGATGCAAAATTGGCTAAAGCTGAGTCGCCAAGCACCCATGGGCCTAAGCCAAGTAACTGTACATGTCTTGCTGGTGGTATGACAACATTCTCGTCAAACGAAGAGTTTGCTGCGATAAGAACGATACAACGCGCTCTCATACCATTTGTGACTGCTGTTGCACTGTTAGTTGCTGCATCAATGGCTGCCTGTAAGGAAGTAAATGGATCGAAAGGTGTCCCAGTTCCTGGACCAAGAGCATTTGAATCTGCCCATATAGTGCACTCACCCCATTCAAAGGTGACTGGCGTACTAGCGCTTATCACCTCTAACAGCGATACATCATCCACAACGATATCAGATGTACCAGCTTGGGCTAGCGTACTAATCAATACCATTGCCTGGGTTGTCCCAACAGGGGACGGATCTGTAGTTTCATAGATTGTCAGCCAGTCCTTTGAACTTGCTTGCGGAAGATTACCTTCCGGAATAGTTACTGATAGACCTTGTCCAAGAAAATTATTAGCTGCATCCAGATAACCAATAAACAAAGATGTTAAAGGATTGGACGCTGCCCCAATTCTGGTCAAAGATACAAGAAACTCAAAGCTTTGTTCTGGGGGCACAGGAAGGAATTGCAAAATAAATGAACTTGAGAACCCACCTGCTAACCGTGCGGCAAAGAATCCAGAATGACTAAACTGGGATGTAATAGTTGCACCAGATGAAATCCATGGAAATAAAGCCGCCGTCTCAAAACCACCATTTACGATTTGATCATTAAAAGACATTTAAAACACTCCCTTATATAATTTGTTGTTACATTCTGCGGAAAAAAATACAGTGTAACACATTAATAGTATATGATTTAGTTTACATAATGTGACATAAAGGTTGAAATGCCTTTCTATTGTTCACCACGCTAAATATCAGATTGACAAATGACGTTATTTTGTTAATAATTCTGGAAGTTCCAAAAATGAAAGGTGACGAAGATCAGCTATTTGATAGCAAAAGGATGGAGCTTACCCTAAACTAATTTCACTAACTACGGGATCTGTTGCATCAAAAAACAATCACCGTAGATTTTTTATCCATAAAAGGGTAAAAATCCCCTATACTCAAAATATTAGAATGAATGTTGGAATAATTGCAGAAACAATTTGTAGACACATAAATTGACAAATAAGTAGAATTGACGTATAATGCATTTATACTAAAAAAATGTGTGGGGCAAAGAATGATGAACATATTAGCGAAATCCATTGTATCAAACTCTGAAATGATAAAAAATTATAAAACTTGTAGAGAACACAAAGCATTGGGGAAATATTTGTATTGAAAAAATGATTGCTTCTTTTCCAAAAGCAGGGCGTAAGCAGACCCACTCTCTTGATTATTTGAGAAATCTTTAAGAAGAACATGAATAAATTGAATTTTTACTATGAAATTAAACAACTTGAGAGTTTTAGGGTGTAGATTTAATTTAAAGAAGCACCCTTTAATTATAGATGAAGCCATTTTGCAAGGGTGGTACGCACATGACAGGGTATTAATGAGTAAAGACCCCTGTTTGATTTAAACAGACGGTTTGAGTTATTTTAAATTTCAAATCGATGAAAACGGAGGTTTTATAATGATGAAATTGAAGGATTTAGAAATCTTATTGAGCAAAAAGAAAAGAAAAAAAGAGAGGATAAAGGTAGCAGGAAAATTCGCTCTATTAGTGGGCGTATTAACGACAATAGGTGCGACGGTTGGTATTCTTTTTGCTCCAAAGTCAGGAAAGGAAACACGTGAAAAAATAAAAGAAAATACGATTGACACGGTAGAGACTATTAAAGATACTGTTCAAAAGTCGGCAGAAGCGACAAAGAATTCCATTCATTATGTTGCAGAGGAAGTGCATCAGGTCATCAACGGTGTTCAAGAAAAAGCGGAAGATATAAATAAAGATCTTAAAGACGGCGGTCATGAAATAGCACAAGATATTCATAAAACTGCTGAAAAAATTTCAAAAGAAATCAAGCAACCTTTATAAATATTAATTATAGGAGGACGAAATATATGATATATACAATCGCAATAATTTTAATAGTTCTATGGCTTCTTGGTGTTGTAACAAGTTTTACAATGGGTGGATTAATACATATTCTTCTCGTAGTTGCTATAATTGTAATTCTGGTTAGAATCATTCAAGGCAGAAAGATACTTTAGCTACGTTAGCATACTTTTATAGTATGATGCTGATATCAGTCTAGAGGACGAAAATGGGCATACCGCATTGGATAATGCTAAAGACAAGAAAAACAAAGATATTGTACATAAATTAGAAAAAACAGATTAGGATTAATATTTATAGATAGTATATATTGAGGATAATTTAATTGAAATCGTCCTCAATATATATAAATTTGGACCATAAAAAGAAGGGTACTTATTTTGTAATTTCAAGTATGACTTATTAAGCGTTCTTTAGAATTTCTAACAATTATAAATGATCTACCTTCATAACACGCATTGCATTTAAGATTGCAATAACAGCAACTCCAACATCAGCAAAAACGGCTTCCCAAATGGTTGCGATACCGCCTGCACCAAGCATAAGTACAACACCTTTAATAGCCAAGGCAAATATAATATTTTGCCATACAATATTACGGGTTCTTTTCGCAATTTTAATAGCAGTAACAAGCTTAGATGGTTCGTCAGTCATAAGTACTACATCAGCGGCTTCAATGGCTGCATCAGACCCTAAGGCACCCATGGCAACACCAACATCAGCTCGGGCTAAAACTGGTGCATCATTAATACCATCTCCTACGAAGATTAATTTACCCTTGGATGCTTTATTACTCTCAAGCATTTCAAGCATTTCTACCTTCTGTGCTGGAAGTAGTTCTGAGTATACAAGATCAAGTCCAAGCTCTGAGCCGATTTTATCACCAACAGTCTTACTATCACCGGTTAGCATAACGAGCCTTTTTACCCCAAGCTCTCTAAGTGCAATCATAGTTGATTGGCTATCATCTTTTACTTCATCAGATATTACTATATAACCAGCATAGTTGTGATCTACACAGAGATGAACTATACTACCAAGGCCATTGTATTCATCAAAAGCAATATTTTCTGCCTTCATAAGTTTCGTATTACCGGCAAGAATAACTCTTCCTAATATGTTAACCTTGATACCATGACCTGATATTTCATCATAATCTTGAATGTTATTTCTATCAATTTCCTTACCATATGCTTTGAGTATTGATACTGCTATTGGATGAGTTGAATAGCTTTCAGCATATGCAGCATATTCTAGTATTTGATCATCAGTAAGGGAACCTTTACTAATAATTTCAGTAACCTTAAAAATTCCTTTTGTTAGTGTACCTGTTTTATCAAAGACTACGGTATGTACATTATTCATAGCTTCAAGGTAGTTACTTCCTTTAATCAAAATTCCGTTTTTGGAGGCACCACCGATACCGCCAAAAAAGCTAAGAGGAATTGATATAACCAATGCACATGGACAAGAAACAACTAAAAATACAAGAGCTCTATGAATCCAATCAGTAAAGGTCGCACCTTCAAGTATGAGTGGAGGAAGGATAGCTAAAAAAAGAGCAGAGAAGACTATGATAGGGGTATAGTATTTGGCAAACTTAGTAATGAAGTTTTCGGTAGGTGCTTTTTTACTACTTGCATACTGAACCAATTCAAGGATTTTAGATACTGTCGATTCACCGAATTCTTTTGTTACGCGAACAGTTAATAATCCGTTTTTATTTATGGAGCCAGATAAAATCTCTGATCCAGCTTCAACTTCACGAGGCAAAGCTTCACCAGTAAGAGCTGATGTATCTAAAGTAGAGTAGCCTTCAACGATTACTCCATCAAGAGGGACTTTTTCACCAGGTTTTACTAAAATCAAATCATCAATCGAAACATCATAAGGAGAGACTTTTTTATAATCATTATCAATAAGTAGATTAGCAAAGTCAGGTCGTATATCCATTAATGCAGCAATAGATTTTCTCGATTTATTGACTGCCATATCTTGGAAAAACTCACCGATTTGATAAAATAACATGACCGCTACGCCTTCTGGAAATTCTTTAATTGCAAATGCACCAACAGTTGCAATGCTCATTAAAAAATTCTCATCAAACAATTGTCCTTTAGTCATATTTCTGATTGCTGTTATAAGTACTTCGCCACCAACCAATAGGTAACTTATAAGATATAAGCTTAGCTCAGCCTCAAAAGGGAGTTTTAATAAAACTGCAACTAGAAATAGGATTGCGCCTATAGCAAACCTAGCAATCTTGAATTTGTTAATGCGTTCTGGTGTTGTTATGTTCTCGATCTTATGTATTGATTTTTCATTTACTTTAACATGTGGTTCTAGCTTTTTTATTAACTTGGTAAGTTCAACCACTATATGATCAATGTTTTCTGCGTTTTCACTCTCTACAATTAAGGTTTTTGAAGCGAAGCTTAAGGATGCAATTGATACACCATTTATTTTACCAATACCTTCTTCAATTTTCGTGCCACAATGTGCACAATCAAGGCCTTCTAGTATGAACTCTTTTTTTATTCTTGACATAATAATTCCTTCCTTCTAATTAGTTGTGTCTTCATTTATGTGAGTAAAGCCTTCTTTAAATATGTTATTTACATGGTCGTCATCAAGAGAATAATAGACTATTTTTCCATCCTTTCTATATTTAACTAATCTAGCATCCTTCAAAACTTTTAATTGATGGGAGATTGCAGATTGTGTCATATTGAGTAGTACTGCAATATCACAAACACACATTTCTGATTCTGCTAAGCCTGAGAGAATTTGAATTCTAGTTGTATCACCAAATACTTTGAAGAGGTCAGCCAAATCATATAGATTTTCTTCGGAAGGCATTTTATTTCGTACATTTCTAACCACATCTTCATGTATTACATTACAATTGCATTTTTCAATTTCATTTTTACGAACCATCTTATTACTCCTTTTTCTCTGTCTATTAACATATGAACAAACATTCATATGTTATGGTGTAATTATAGTGCAAATATTAACAAATGTCAAGAATTATATGAATGAACATTCATGCGTCTCTGAACCAGTTATGATAATGTCCTAGTATATCATTTGTGATTATGTCCCATTTCAAATCAATGGTTTATAATATACCCTCATGAATATTTCCATCGAGGCGATAACCACTCAATTAACGAAACAGAGATAAAAGCATTTTTTCTTCAAGATGAATATGAAAGGCAGTAAGTGTTCATTTTTCGCCCGACCGGCCAAAGGGTAAGGCCAGAAAAATCTAGTGCTTATGTTTTAGTTTTATTGGGACATTTTCAAAAATGCTTGACAGAGTTCCATGAACGAACATCCATGTGTTCCTAGAAAAAAATGATTGTGTAGTATATTAAATAATATTTAACATTATATTAGCCAATGTTTGTTGCATTAAACAGGAGTAAGGATTATATTAATAGGAGATGTTTATGCATTTTAAGCGAATGGAATGCGGAAGATTTGCAATATTAACTTAAAGCTATTGCTGTGAAAATAATTATTGTAACATTATATTGATATATATCTTTCTGAAATCATAACTTATCGAAAGGAAGTAAATTATGGAATTTGATAAAGTCAAAGAAGCTCTCATTAATTTAAAAGGAATCATTAAGGAAACAAAACTAATACATAGTAAAGTATTTAGCAAAGAAAGTGGTAATGAAATATATATTAAACCTGAAAACTTGCAAATAACAGGCTCCTTTAAAATTCGCGGAGCTTATAATATGATTCATAATCTTAGTGATGAAAGTAAGAAAAAAGGATTGGTGGCTGCATCTGCTGGAAATCATGCACAAGGTGTTGCTTTTTCAGCTAGAGAATTAAATGTTCCCGCGTGTATCGTGATGCCTAAAACGACACCTTTAATTAAGGTTGAAGCAACAAGAGCCTATGGTGCAGAGGTGATTTTATATGGTGATTGTTATGATGAAGCACACCATAGAGCAATGGCCCTTCAGGACGAAAAAGGCTATACTTTTGTACATCCCTTTGATGATGAAGAAGTCATTGCAGGGCAAGGGACAATTGGTGTAGAGATTGTTGAAGAGCTAAGCAAGGTGGATTATATTATTGTGCCAATTGGTGGAGGAGGTTTGATCAGTGGTGTAGCATTGGCTGCTAAGTCCATCAATCCAAATGTAAAAATAATCGGAGTTGAACCAGAAGGTGCAATGGCTATGAGCCTATCGATTCATGAAAATAGATTAATAGAGCTTGCAAAAGTTGATACGATTGCTGAAGGCGTTGCAGTAAAAAAACCTGGAATAAATACTTTTGAAATTGTGAAACAGTATGTAGATGAAATTGTAACAGTATCGGATGTAGATATTATGGATGCCTTTTTATTGCTATTAGAAAAAGAAAAGTTGATTGCTGAAAATGCAGGTGTACTTTCTTTGGCGGCGTTAAAGAAGCTTAATATAAAAGATAAAAATATAGTTTGCATAGTGAGTGGAGGAAATATTGATGTTGTAACGATATCAGAGCTTATTAATAGAGGCTTGGTGATACGTGGTAGAGTATTTTGCTTTTCGGTTGAGCTTACAGATAGGCCAGGTGAGCTTTTGAAAATTTCTACATTACTTGCTAATTTAAATGCAAATATAATAAAACTAGATCACAATCAATTTAAAACAATAGATCGTTTTAAACAAGTATTTCTTGAAGTGTCGCTTGAAACAAATGGACATAAACATATCCAAGAAATCAAAGATTCTCTGAAAGAAAATGGCTACGAACTTCAAGTAGTATATTAGAATGTGGAATAATTATATAAAAACTGCGGATACTAAAAGTGAAATATAACATTTAAGAGGTGGTTTTTATATGACAAAAATAAGATTAGCAGTAATTGGTACAGGGATGGCTTGGGAAAGACTTCATTTGCCAGCCCTAAAAGAATTAAGTGATTATTATGAAATAGTAGCACTATCTAATGACAATGAAGACAGGCTGGTACAAGCTGCAAATGAAATTGGCTTAACTACGGACCATATTTATACGAATTATCATGATATGCTAAAGGGAGAGGAGATTGATGTAGTTAACATCGCTGTCCCAATAGAAATGAACTATCTTGTTTCTGAAGAAGTTGCAAAAGCAGGGTTTAATATTATTTGTGAAAAACCGTTAGCACCTAGTTTAGACCAAGCAGAAGATTATCTGAAGCTACAGTCTAAATATGGTGTTAAAATATTAATAGCTGAAAATTTCCGTTATAATGAAGAGAATACGATAATTAGAGATCTCATTAATGATAATAAAATTGGAGATGTTCTATATTTTATTAAAAACAATGTTTCGAATTTTGAGGATGCAATGGTTAAGGATACATTTGCAGCAAAGGAATGGCGTCAACATCCTGAATTTAAAGGTGGAGTTATATTAGATGCAAGTGTACATGATATTGCAACCTTAGAGTTTATTTTCGGTGAAGTAGAATCTGTTTCTGCTTTTGGAGTTCCTTTAAAGGAAGATTATGCTCCCTATTCTGTAATCAACTCCATTATGTTATTTAAAAGTGGGCTAATAGGCACTTATAATTACTGTTTGAAAGGAAAAGAGCTACAATATCCTTTGGTTGGCTTTAGAATTTTTGGAACAGAGGGAACGATTTATTTGGAAGATCGTATGTGTGGAGCAATTAACGTAATGTATAAGAAAGACAATAAGCATGAAATATATAATTATACTCCAGATAGAGGCTACTATAATGAATTTAAGAATTTTTATGATGCGCTTACGGCTGATGTGGATGTTGCTGTTCCGCCTAATGTAGAAATTCAAGATGCTAGAATTGTCTTTACTATTTTGAAATCAGCTAATAAAAAGAAAGCATTAACAGTGGATTGATGTGTGATTAAGGAGTACTTTGGTGGAAAATAAATTATTTACTAGAATTCCAAATCATATTGGTATTATCCCTGATGGAAACAGAAGATGGGCGGAGTCTAAAAATTATGAAAAACAACAAGGCTATACTCATGGTATCATGCCTGGATTTGAAATTTATGAATTAATGCTCGAATTAGGAGTAAAAGAAGCAACCTTTTATGGTTTCACTATGGATAATACGAAAAGAGCAAAAGTACAGACACAAGCATTTGTAAAGGCTTGTGTCGATGCTGTGGAGATTCTTGCTAATCGAGATGCAAATTTACTAGTGATAGGGAATGAAGATTCTACAGTTTTTCCCAAAGAATTATTAAAATACGTTAACAAACGAGTGCTTTTCGGACAAGGATTAATGAATATTAATTTTTTAGTTAATTATGATTGGCAATGGGATTTAAGCCACGCATATCATTTAGACAATAATGAGAAAAAAAAGATAGATTTGTATTCTAGTATTGCTTCATCTGATATTTCAAGAGTTGATTTGATTATTAGATGGGGTGGCAGGAGAAGGCTTAGTGGGTTCTTACCGGTTCAATCAGTTTACTCGGATTTTTATGTTGTAGATGATTATTGGCCTGATTTTAAGAAAGAGCAGTTTTATGAAGCTTTGAAGTGGTACCAGACTTCGGATGCTACATTAGGTGGATAAGACTATAAATACAAGCACGTAAATAATTGTGCAACCATATTATGTAGTAAAACAATAAGATAGGTATTTCTCTATGTTCTATTTTCCTAGATCAACGGGGAGGAATTATGAAGATTATGATTCTACCGCGTGTATAAATCAGTATAATAAGATTAGACAAATGAATAATAAACAACCAAAGAATAGTTATCCAATGGATAATGATATACTATTTAATAATCAACCATTGAACGGACAGCCATTGGATAATCAACCATTGAACAATAGACGACCAATGGACAACAATCAACCATTAAACAATAGACGACCAATGGATAACGACCAACCGTTGAACAATGGGCGACCAATGGACAACAATCAACCATTGAACAATAGACGACCAATGGACAATAATCAACCATTGAACAATAGGCGACCAATGGACAACAATCAACCATTGAACAATAGACGACCAATGGACAACAATCAACCATTGAACAATAGGCGACCAATGGACAATAACCAGCCATTGAACAATAGACGACCAATGGACATTAACCAGCCATCAAATAATTTGCGTCCAATCAATGATTATAATGAACAAATAAATGATAATATTCCAATGGATTATTATGTGGATGATTATGATCCTTCTGAAATTAGAGAGGCTTTGGTGTTTATTAAAAATGCTGTTGAAGGTGAGAAAGAAGATGAGCTTTTTTATAATGATCTTATTGGATTAGCACCAGATCAAGAGCAAAAGGACATCATTGCATCTATTCGAGATGATGAGATTAAACATAATAGTTTTTTTAGTGAAATATATGAAGAGTTAACAGGAGAAGTAGTAAAGCCATTAGTAGATGTTCCTTACGAAAAACCAACATCATATATAGATGGTATCGAAAAAGCGCTTTTCGGGGAACTTGGAGCTGTTGAGAGATATAGAATGATCTATAATGCTATGCCAAATAAATATTTTAGAGATCTATTATTTGAAGTAATTACCGATGAACTAAAGCATGGATCAAAGTACAATTATTTATACACTATTAATTACAAGTAATTGTTAATCCAAATACGAAAGAGGAGATGTCTATGAAGGATAATTTTTTTAGAGAAATAATTTTTGGCGAGACATTAAATGGACAAAGCCAGGATAAAAATGATGATAATAAAGAACTTGAAGAAATAGAAGTTGAAGAAATTGAAGAGGTTGAAGAAAAAGAAATTCAAGAGATAGAAGAAACTGGTGAAAGTTCAGAATAATAAAAAGCCAATCCACCTTTGGGAAACCTTAGAATGGATTGGCTTTGTTCATTATTCAGTTAAAGAAATTCTTCTTTTTTCAACATTGCTTTCTTTTGCCAGCTCAATTAGATGAATCACATCTCTAGCTTGATCGGCAGTTACCTCTAAGGATTTACCGTTAACGATGGCATCATAAATGTTCTGATAATAGATTGTATAATTACCTGCAAGCGTTTCTACAGAGCCTCTAATATTTATGTCATTTTCTATATAATTTATTGTTCCATAATTTGCAGGATCTTCCAAGCCCCAATCTTCCCATTCATCAGGTCTGAAGTTTTGTTTTAACTCTGCTTCTTGAGGATCAACACCATACTTAACATAGCTTCCTTTATCACCTAGTAGGATAAACCTTGGTAAGGGTTCCTTAACTAACATACCAGATTTCAAGGTAACCTTTAAATCCGTATAATACAGGATTATTTCAAAGTTATCATCAACTAAGCTATTTGGTCTTTGTGTTCTAATATCGGCATATACTTCATTTGGCATTCCAAATAGTTGAACTGCTTGATCAATTAAATGGGAACCTAAATCAAAAAGAATGCCAGAACCTGGCAACATAGATTCTCTCCAAAGCTTAGAATTAGTTGCTGTTCTAAAACGATCAAAATGAGATTCAAATTCTTTAATATCCCCAAGAGTATTATTATCGATAATTGTTTTTAAGGTTAAAAAATCACCATCATATCTTCTATTATGAAAGACTGACAACAATTTTTCTTCTTCTTTGCTAGTATGAATGAGAGCTGTTGCTTCTTCGGTAGTATTTGTGAATGGCTTTTCAACAACAACATGCTTTCCAGCTATAAGTGAACGTTCAGCCATTTCATAGTGAGAAGTGTTAGGTAAAGCTATAACAATTAAATCAATATTTGGATCATCTATAATAGATTCCACATTATCAACTACGTCTGCTTCTGGGTAAAGAAGCCCTGCTTGCTCTTTCTTTTGTTCACTTCTTGTGAATATTTTTGATAAATGAAAGCCTTCTACACTGGTAAAAATTGGAGCATGAAAAACCCTGCCTGATATACCAAAGCCTAATAGTCCAACATTAATTTGTTTCATCTTATCACCTGATTAATGCAAGGGTTGCATTACCTTTCTTTTTTTATACACTATTAATCACTAACATAGTATGTCCTTATTATAACACTTCAAAGAAGTTTAACCCAATATTTAGGTGTATTTATGATGATCCGTAGCTTGAGATACCGATTTAATGCTTTTATTGGTATATACTATTAATATAAAGTTATTAACCCCTCCCCATATTTTATATAAATACCCTTTTTAAAACGAGAGGGTATTTTTTTGAATTATTTTTGCATTCTCCATAAAATCTACAAATACTACTGCTATGATGATTACAATAGGAGTGGATCATACCGCTTAAAATTGATTGGGAAGTAAAACTTCAAGCTTTGAGGACAGTCCTACTTAATAAAATATCAATACGAATATTAGGAGCGTGAGTACATGAATCAAAATTTAACAAGTAAGGTTCTAAAGGTTGAAGGAATGACCTGTGTAAGTTGTGAAATGAGAATACAAAATTCTTTGAAAAAAATAGAGGGGGTTACAGAGGTAAAAGCCAACTTCTCAAAGTCTCTAGTAGATATAACTTATGATTTAAATACTACTAGCTTAAATGATATCATAGAGGTTATAGAAAAACTCGAGTATAAGGTTGTTGATGATCGCATCAAACAAGTTGAGGAAACTAAAAATAAGCCATTGATCAATCCTCTTATTGGCTTTGCAATTATTCTGCTTGCAGGGTATACAATTATCAATCATACCATTGGTTTTAATTTTATTCCTACTGTAACAAAAAACATGGGATATGGTGTATTATTTATCGTTGGATTATTAACCTCCCTTCATTGCATCGCAATGTGTGGAGGAATTAATCTCTCTCAATGTATGTCATATAAGTTTGATGAAAATGATACAAGTCGTTTTTCGAAGTTTAAACCAAGCTTTATGTATAATCTAGGTAGAGTAGTATCTTATACAATAATAGGTGGTATAGTAGGTTCAATTGGTTCAGTAGTTAGCTTTTCTGGAATGGCACAAGGTTTAGTCGCAATCATTGCTGGAGCATTTATGGTTATTATGGGACTAAATATGCTGAATATTTTTCCTTGGCTTAGAAAATTTAATCCTCGGATGCCAAAAGTATTTGGGAAACTAATACACGAAAACAAGAGCAAGCATGGTCCGTTTTATGTTGGTTTATTAAATGGATTTATGCCTTGTGGACCACTTCAAGCGATGCAGTTATATGCATTAGGAACAGGAAGCTTTGTAGCTGGGGCGGCGTCAATGTTTTTCTTTAGTATTGGAACAGTTCCACTTATGTTTGGATTTGGGGCGATTAGTTCGTTTTTTAGCCAAAAGTTTACGAAAGATATGATGAAGGTTAGCGGAGCGTTGGTTATAGCTTTAGGAATTGTGATGGCAGGTAGAGGACTTAGCCTTTCAGGTATAAATGTAATGTCATTTGCAACAGGACTGAGTGATAAGTCTGTTAGTATAGCTAAAACTGAAGAGGGAATTCAGTATATTACAACAACATTGGAATCAGGAAAGTACACTCCAATTGTAGTTCAAAAAGGTGTGCCTGTTCGCTGGACAATTGAAGCAGCTAAGGGTGATTTAAACGGATGTAATAATGAAATAATCATTAAAGAATACAATATACAAAAGAAGTTAGTTGTTGGAGAAAATATAATTGAATTTACACCAGAAGAAGAAGGAAAGTTTACCTATACATGTTGGATGGGAATGATTAGAAGCAACATTAAGGTTGTAGCTGATGTGAATGATGTACCTAAAGATCAACAAGAGGATACACTGCTTGATACTGGGTTACCAACATCAAGCGGAGGTTGTTGTGCAGACGGTTCAAAAGCGGTGAAATTCGCTAACGGAAATATTCCTACTGATGATATATTAGTTGCTAAAATAGTTGATAATAAACAAGAGGTTACCATAACGGTTAATGAATTTGGTTATTCACCAGCAGCTATTGTTGTTCAAAAAGGAATTGAAACAAAGATTAAATTTAATACAGAACAACTGAATTCTTGTAATAATATTGTTGTATTTCCAGAATATAATGGGCAATTAGATTTAGAGGAAGTAACCGAAACGCCGTGGCTTTTACCTGAACAGGATTTTACTTTTGCCTGCTGGATGGGAATGCTAAATGGATATGTTAAAGTAGTTGATGACATTAATGATATTGACATGACAGAAATAAAAGAGGGAATTTCTAGCTATCAACCAATAGGTGGCGGTGGGTGTTGTGGTCAATAATACTTATGATATCGTATCATTTAAAATAGAAACAAACCCCAACTTATAGAGGGGTTTCAGGCTGTCGACAAAAGCATTTTTTCTGATAGGTGTATACATTATTGGGCAGTAAGTGTTCGTTTTTCTGGCCTTACCCTTTGGCCGGTCGGGCGAAAAATGAACACTTACTGCCTTTTATATTCATCTAGAAGAAAAAATGCTTTTGTCTCTGTTTCGTAATTGAGAATAAATTATTTTTTTGCTATTCAAATGGAATGCTTGTGATTTCTTGGGGTTTTCGTTTTATAAAGGATAATTTAGTTTCTGAAATAATGATAGAGCCAAATATGAGTACACAGCCTGCTATCATTTGCAATGCAAAGGTATCTTTGAAAAATAGGACTGCTAACAATGCACCGAATAAAGATTCAGTGGATAATAAGATTGCAGCTTTAGTAGCATGAGCATATTTCTGGCCAACGGTTTGCAGAAAGAAGGCTAGAGATGTACTAAATATGCCTAAGTAAAGAATTGCCACTGAAGAAGAAAGATTGATGACAAAGGTTTCTTTAAATAGGATAGCAAATATAAAGGATAGAACGGCGCCAACGATCATTTGAATCCAAACCAAAGTACTAGCAGCTTCCTCCTTAGCAATTAAGGAGGTTATTGTTATATGTGCTGCAAACATTACGGCACATATTAAAGTGAGCAAATCACCAATATTTATACTTAAAGAATCATGTAAGGTTAATAAGCCAATCCCTATTAAGCACATAAAGGCTGCTATCATAGAGTAGAAGTCTACCTTTTTTTTAGCGAGCCACCATGTTAAGAAGGGAACAATGATGACATTAACACCTGTTAAGAAGGCGTTTTTTGAAGTTGTTGTATAGTCAAGACCTATGGTTTGAAAGGTAAAACCTAAAAACAGCAAAATTCCTAAAAAAGATCCTCTTTTTAAGGTTTGTAAGGAGATACCCTTAAATTTTGTTATTTGAAAAGGCAATAGTGCTAATGCAGCAACAGAAAATCTTAGAAACATCAAATAGAATGGATCCATTCCATTGTTTAAGCCGATTTTCACTGCAACAAAACCAAATCCCCATATGATTGCAACTAACAATAACATCAAATCTCCAAAGTAGCCTTTTGTATTTTCTTGCATTTTTTCACCTCTAGATTGATATAATAATTCTAAAGCATTATAACACTTTAAATTATTTTATGCTACAAAATCAATATGAAATTAATAAGCTAAATTTAAAATATATGAATATTATTGGGCAATAACTGCAAATACTATGAAAGGTTAGATAACAACTAAATAATAGGAGGTTAATTATGAATCAAAATTTTAGCAATAATAATAATCAAACTGGTTTAAATAATACGTCAGCTACCGCTGGAACATCTGGTGCAATAAATGCATCAGGCGTAGCTTCTAATTTTTCTGGAACAACAGGAGTCAATTCCAATTTAAATTCTAGTGTAACGACTGGAGCGGTTGGTGCAGGTGTAAATACTGGAACACAAAATGTACAACAGATTAGACAGCAAGTTCAAACATTACAAAATCAGCTTCGTCAAACATCAACTGCAGGAACAAATAATCAAGCTTACACAGACGCAGCCAATAGATTACAAGATGCCTATGAGATATTGAATAAGTTACAATAATAATAAGAGATTAAAAAGCTAGCGTTTGCTAGCTTTTTTTAAAACCCCTCTAAACTATTTACAAAATAATTTTTAAATCATATAATAAGGTAAATGCTTTAATAGGTAGGAGAATTATTATGAGAAGAATTAATAAAATAGATTTTATAAATAAAAGTACATTAACAATTGAAAAGATATTTGATAAGGTTATGGAACAGGCAACAATTAAGCTTCAGGATTTACCTGCTCAGAATACTGGGTTCGTAATGATTGATATGGTAAATGGCTTTACACGAGAGGGTGCATTGAAAAGTTCAAGAATAGAAGCAATTATTCCTGAGCTTGCTACATTATCTAGAAAATGTGATGATCTTGGAATTGTAAAAATTGCATTTGCTGATCAACATTCTAAGTCTTCCCCAGAGTTTGAAGCTTATCCTGAACATTGCTTATTAGGAACCAATGAAATAGAAATCGTTGAAGAAATAAAAGCGGTTGCGGGATATCAATTAATTTATAAAAATTCTACGAATGGATTTTTAGAGGAAGAATTCCAACAATGGCTAAGTGATCATGATCAAATTGATCATTTTATTATTACAGGCGATTGCACAGATATATGTATTCAACAATTTGCGATTACATTGAAAACTTGGTTTAATAAGCAAGATAAGAAATCAAGAATTATTGTACCTATTCATGTCGTTGATACCTATGATTTGGATATACATAATGGTGATTTGATGCAAGTGATGGCATTGTATAATATGATGGGAAATGGAATTGAGATCGTTAACTATATAGAAAGTTAGGCCCTAATTTATACAAGAAAAGCACTCTGGCTTTAATTGATAGATCATATCCTTGCGTTCAACAACAATGCTTACTTTTTGGCTTGTCTCAGGGTCATTTGTAACACTATTTAATAATTCGCGAGTGGGGTTCATAGCAACAGGATAGGCAACTGATTTGAGCATTGTATAATCTCCAGTTGTATCACCATAGGCATAGGATTTTGATAAATCAATATTGTATTTATCAACAAATAAGTTGATTGCTTTTTGCTTGTTTGCACTATCCCACATGGGTTTAACCACACCAGTATAGAGATTGTTTTCGTCAGTTATATATTCTGAACCAATATAATCCATGAAACCATATTTTTTTGCCATTTCTCTGACAAGCTCAACAGGCGAACCACTAATGGTAAGCACAATGTGTCCTTGTTCTACATGCCATTTTATTCTATCTCTCGTATAAGTATAAACACGGTCGCCTTTTTGCTCAACGACTTTTTTTGCAATAAATTCTATTTGACTTCTGTGGAGACCTTTGATTGCTTCGGTATATATTTCGGCCATTTTTAACAAATAATCATCGTAATCTCCAATACGTTTGTCCCAATTTATATATTTTTCTCTTACTTCGTTATACCATCTTTGACTATCAATAATATCTGATTTTATTAGTTTTTTAAAGGTTTCAGTTATTAACCCTTCTCTATATAGAGTTCCATCAATATCAAAAAATGCAGCAATTGTACTCATAACAAAAAACCTCCTTTTATATGTATAACCTAATTCCCAAGAACCATATTGTAATGTGAATTAATAAAAAAATAGGGACTAGTAAAATGAACTTCAGTTTTTTGATTTTATGTCTAAACAACAACATACTTAATAATGAACCGGTAGGACCAACTAAAGACAACAATAACAATGTTTTTTCTGGAATACGCCATTGATGGCGAATCGCTTTCAATTTATCAATCCCAAAAGCGATAAATGCTAGTACATTGATAAAAATATATAGGTATGTTATAATTTCAAACAATTCCATAAAAATACCCCTTTATGTTTTTTAATCCAGTAGGAAAGTTCTACTTTCCACGAAGCATAGACATTGGAAAAGCGGCAGGATGGTAACGAGAAATTTAACTCGGCGCAGCCGATTTTCTTGTGATTATGCTGTTGAAAATAGTATACATGAACATATCAGATGCGTCAATTAACAAAAAAATCACCCGCATAAAACGGGTGTTAGTATACTAATATCGAATACCTAGTGAACGTATTGCTCTTTCATAAGCATCATTTATATTGGGAGCAAGATCAAATGCATCTCTATCACCATCTCTATAAGCTCTTTCTTCCTCTATACTTGTAAAACTATTATATTTTTTAGATAGGTTATTATAGGTATCATAACCATTTTGATAATAAGATATAATAGCATCATGATCTTTACGATTATTACCTGTATAACTTAATCGATTAACACTATTGAGTGCCTTCCTATAAACAGAAGCTCTTTGTGAGTAATAATCAGATTGTTTTTTAAGATAGTCTTTATCATTAGCATCTATCTTAACTTTATCCAAATCTGTAACAGATGTTCTTAATGTACCATCTAAATCTCGTAAAGAGGTTGCATAAGGTGTTTGCTGTCCTGTACCCATTGGTGTTGCTTTGTTTTGACGTTGTGTATTGTTTGCTGTGCCATCAGGATTTAATATTAAATCTTCAGAAGTATTCCCAGGCGTCAATGCATCATTACCAATATCATCATTACCAATATCATCGTTTCTTGCACATCCATTTAGAGCAAATGTTAAACTTAATACTATAAGTAAAACCAGTGATTTTTTCATTTTAACTCTCCTTTCAGTTTAAAGTCGTTATTATTATTCATTTTTATGAAGACTAATATACTGGTATTAATTGTTGGAGGTTTTTAAAGGTTTGACAACTAAATTTGAATATAATATCATTGGTTTAGGAGTGATAAAGGAGGCTGTTATGAAATTTATACATACATCTGATTGGCATATTGGAAAATCCATACATGAAGTTAATTTATTAGAAGATCAAAAAGCAGTTTTGAAAAAATTTCTAAATATAATTGATGAGGAAAAGCCTGATGCAATCATCATTGCAGGTGACTTATATGATAGAGGAATACCGAATAAAGAGGCTGTAAATTTGTTGGACGATGTTTTACATGAGATTGTGACAATAAAACAGATTCCAATATTATGTATTGCTGGTAATCATGATAGTGGAGATAGATTAGAATTTGCTAGTAGAATACTAAAAAGAAATGGCTTACATATTGAAGGTAAGTTTAAAAAAGATGTTCAAAAAATTGAACTTCAAGATTCACATGGTAAAGTCAACTTTTACTTGATTCCGTTTGCTTACATTTCTGAAGCAGGTTGTATTTTAGAGGATGAAAGCATTAAAAGTTTTGATGATACATATAATATCATTTTGAAAAAAATTGAAGAAGAAATGAACCTTGAGGAGAGAAACGTAATCGTTACACATGGTTATATAGTCACCGATTCAGAGGCTTTGGAGGTGAATGATTCTGTTCGACCGTTAGCGGTAGGTACATCAGAATATGTGAATGTAGAGTATTTCAAAAACTTTGACTATACTGCCTTAGGCCATCTTCATAAGCCACAAAAGGTTGAGTGGGAGCATGTAAGATATTCGGGCTCATTACTGAAGTATTCTTTTTCAGAAACAAACCATAATAAGGGAATCGTTGTAGTGGAAATGGAGGAAAAAGGAAATATAACTATTCGGAATATTTCTTTAACACAAGACCCCGAATTGAGAAAAATTGAAGGTCTATTAAATGATTTGATTAGTGCAGATCCAAACGGAGAAGGACTTGCAACGGATTACTTTATGGCAATATTGACGGATGAAAATCCTATTTGTGATGCAATTGGACAATTAAGAGCAGTTTATCCAAATATACTTAGAATGGAGTATAAAAACAGGATAATGACTGAACATCAAGGAAGCGTAGTTTCACTAAAAATCAAAGAAAAAAAATCTGAAACAACCTTGTTTCAAGAATTCTATCAAGATATGACAGGTAAAGAACTTACCAAAGAAAAGGCCAAAATAGTAGAAAATGTGTTTCAGGAAATGCTTATAAAGGATGGTGAATTATTATAAAACCTATAAACCTTAAGATGACCTCCTTTGGACCATTTATTCGTGAAACAATTGATTTTTCTAGTGTAGAGGGCAAAGGTATTTTTTTGATAACAGGAGAAACTGGTAGTGGTAAAACAACAATTTTTGATGCCATATGCATTGCCTTATTTGGGGAAAGTAATGGGGATGAAAGAACGGTTGAAAGCTTTAAAAGCGATTTTGAAGGTGCTGATGAGATTATGAAAATAGATTTTACCTTTGAGCTTAAGGGTAAGATTTTTAGAATCATAAGAGTGCCCAAGCAGTTAAGGAAAAAGTATAAAGGTGAAGGATTTACAGAGGAGCTTGGCAGTGTATCCTTATTTGAACTCATTCATAATGAAGAGGTTGCGGTAGATTTTTCCAAGGATGCCAATGGGAAAATACAAGAGCTTCTAGGAATCAATGCGAAACAATTTCGACAAATTGTTATGATCCCTCAAGGACAATTTAGAAAGCTCATTACTGAAAGCAGTGATGAACGAGAAAAAATATTGAGGAGCATTTTTGATGTTCATAAGTATGAGAGATTTCAAAAGCATCTAGATTCAGTCAACACGAGTTTGAAAAATTCAATCTATGACCATAAGAATGTTTTGTACTCGGAAGTTTCTCATATTAAATGCAATGAGAGCTCCGATTTATTTAGTGCCATTCAATCAGACGATAAAAATATTTTATGGATCATTGAAGAGTCCAAAAGGATGATTGAAGAAGATAATTTAAATAAACTCACACTTAGTAGGGAGCTTGAAACCAATCGAAAAAAGAAGATTTCAGCAGAAAGACAACTTACAATGGCTAAACAAAACAATATTCTACTTGATGAATTCGAGAAGTTGAAGATAGAGAAAAACGAGTTGGACGAAAGAAATGAGTATTTTCAATCAACTAAAGTGATAGCAGAGATGGCAGATCGAGCATATCGAATTGTACCAATAGAAGAGCATCTTAAACAAAGAAAACAAGAGCTCATACTGCAAATGAAGTTTTTAGAAAACAAGTCAATGGAGAAACTTCAATTTGAAGCGGAATTACAATTGAAGGAAGCAGAATATAATAGTCTTAATAGTGAGGAAGCCATCTATGAGCTTACGCAGTATAAGCAACAAGTATTGTTTTATCATAGTATACGCCCCAAGGTAGCGGCGTATAAAGCTTTAAAGACATCGGTTGATAGTTTAATGCAAAAGTATGCGGATGAAGTAAGTAATATGGATGAACTTCGCGAAAGGACCATAAACAATCAAGAAGATTATAAAAGTATTAAGAAGGAAATAGAAAGGCTCAAGGGTTATTCTTCCCAGCAAGAAAAAGCAAATAAAGATAAGGTTGAGCTTAATTATAAGCTAGAGTTAATAAGGCAATTAAATAAGTGCTATGTGTCTTATGGAGAGACCAATGAAAAGTATGCGCATTCCAAAGAGAGCTTCAGTAAAATAAGTGAAGAAAAAATCGAAGCACATAAATATTATGATTTACAACAAAAACATTGGTTGGAAGGACAAGCAGGCATTTTAGCTCAAGGTTTAAAAGATGGAGAGGAATGTCCTGTTTGTGGTAACCAACATCATATCAAGCTGGCAATTCTTCCGAAATCTATACCAAGTAAGGAAGACTTAGAAAAATTAAAGGAGAGTTTGACTAAAATTGATGAACAATATAATAAAATGCAAAAATGCTATGCTGCAGACGAACAAAATAATTTAAACAAAAGAGAACTATTGGAGGATGCAATTCAAGCGATTAACAATACCTTTGATGTAGAACTCCTAATGAATAGCGACGAGATAGATGTTTTTTATCAACAAAAAATGGTTGATATAACAGAAGAAAGTGTTGAAAATCAGTTAGACTTAAAGCACATTCATAATCAATTATTGAAGCTTGAAAATGCGCAGGAGCAATTGGAAAGTTTATTAAAACGTCAAGAGAGCCTACAAAATCAATTAAAAAGCCTTGAAAGTAATCATTTGAAAACATTAGAAGAAAAAACAATTCAAGGAAGTCAATTAAAAATCATTGAAACTGAATTACCTCAAGAATTACATAATGAAACGAACCTTATAAATCAAATTAAGGTTATTGAAGAAAAAATACTAAAGATTGAAAAACAAAGGGATTCTGTAAAAAATGCTAGGGATGAAATTAAGAGCCTGTTAGCTACTATTGAAGGTGTTATTAACGAAGGAGAAAAGACGTTAAATGACAAGAAAAGGCTATGTGATGCAGCTATCGTTGATTTTGATAACGCTTTAAAAAACAATGCCTTTGCGAATTGGGAGCATTATGAAGAGATGAAAATTGATGAGTCACGTATAAAGCTGCTTAGAGATGAGTTATTGGAATTTGAACAAAAGATACGTGGAAACCTTCAAAGACTATTACAACTTTCTGAGGATGTAAAAGTAATTGAAAAAGTAGACATCCAGGAATTGGAAAAGCAATGCTCATTGATGAATAACAATATTGAAGACGTGGCAAAGCAGTTAACACGTATAGAACTACGTATTGAGGAAAACCTAAGACAGATTTCTAAGATAGAAAAGAAATATGCTCAATATTTGGAGTTACTTGAGGAGCAAGCAATTATAAACGATTTAAGCAGTGTAGCAAATGGTAGTTCAAAAGGGGCCGCGCGGATTACCTTTGAACGATACATTTTATCCGCTTTTCTGCAAGAGGTTGTAAGTGCTGCAAATATTCGATTACATAAAATGTCAAACTCTCGATATGAGTTAGTAAAAAGCCAAGGATCGGATAAAAGAAAGAATTCGGGTTTGGATTTAGAGGTTTTTGATTATTATACTGGAAAGACGAGAGATATCAATACCTTATCAGGAGGAGAAGGCTTTAAAGCAGCACTTTCTCTGGCGCTAGGCCTTGCAGATATTGCGCAAGCGTATGCTGGAGGAATTAGTTTAGATACGATGTTTGTTGATGAGGGATTTGGCTCACTTAGCGCAGATTCATTAGACAATGCAATTAATTGTTTGATGGATTTAAAAGAAGGGGGAAGATTAGTTGGAATAATATCTCATGTTCAAGAACTAAAGGATAGGATTGATACAAGGCTTGTTGTGGAAAAAAGCAAAACAGGTAGTCGAACTTACTTCGAAGGTGTATTTGGACAAAATTAATTCCACTTTACCTATACTGTATTACATGGTAAAATATTACTGGCAAGCAGGAAAAATGTTTAATATTACACAATAAGTTACAGGAGGCTAAAAGAAATGACAAATAATAAGAAGTACATTTCTTTAAATAAGAAGATTATTGCATATTCTTTCGCTGTAACGTTCATAACCCTTGTCTCAATTTGGGGTATTACTCATATTTTGGTTAAAAAGGTTGTGGAGCTAGAAAATCAGTTAATGAATCAGGATATGGAAAGGATAGTCAATTCCATAGACTATAATATTTCTCAAATGAGTGCAATAAATATAGAATATTCTTGTTGGGATAGTACTGTTGAGTATATATTGGGACAGTACCCCGAATTAATAGAAGAGAACTTTATGGATGAAACCTTTGAAAGCAACAATTGGAATGCAATTCTATTGATGAATCTTGACGGTGAAGTTGCCTACCAAAAAGGATACGATTTAGAAAATCAAGAAGAAGTTTGGGTAGATCCATTGTTACTAGATCAAATATGGAGTGCTAATTTTACTAAGACGATTAAGAATAAGGATGACAAATTAACAGGAATCTTACTACTTAAAGATGGTTCAATGATGATAACGATACATCCTATATTATCCAGTTATAAAGATGGTCCTGTAAATGGATATTTTATAACAGGTCGATATATGGATCAAATGTTTTTGGATGAACTAAGTAATCTCACAAAGTATGATATAGGGTTGAGTGAAGAACAATTTCTTATCCCAAATGAGAAGAAGATTGAGTTATCCAATATTAGAAAAGCTCATATATGGACAACGATAGGAAGAGGTAATTGGATTAAAGGACACGCTATCATATACAGTTTGGGGGGAAGTCAAGCTCTAAACTTAAGTTACCAGAAGCAGATGGGATTTTATGCGGAAAGTAAAAATACAATCTATTATTATGTTGGTATTATTATTATCATTATTATTTTAAACCTGTTTGGTATTCTTGTGTTTGTAAATAAAATAATTATAAAACGACTTAATAGTGTTCTACATAATATCGGTATGATTATTACGAATCAAGATATTTCTACTAGAGTAAACATAACTTCAAATGATGAGCTTTCAGTACTAGGAACACGTTTTAATAAAATGCTTGATACAATTGAAGAGCTTAATCAACAACTATATTATAGAGCACATGTCGATCAATTAACTGAGCTACCCAATCGACATTATTTTTATGATCTAGTTCATGAAAGAATGAAACAGGAAGCTATTGTGTTTTCTGCAATTCTTTTTATGGATTTAGATAAATTTAAAGAAATTAATGACTCTTATGGACATAGAGTTGGTGATGAATTTTTGAAAAAATTTGCAAGTACAGTAAAGGAAATACTAAACCCTCAAGATATTATGTGTCGTCTCGGAGGGGATGAATTTGTTATATGGATGGACTCCTTTAGTAATATGGACGAAGTGAAACGATTTACAGAAACAATTCTAGAATTTTTAAAGGATCCAATTGAAGTCTGCGACAATAATCTTTACTGCCTTCCAAGTATAGGAATAAGTATATACCCAAGACACAGTACAGATATTGACACTCTTATTAACAACGCCGACAGTGCAATGTATAAAGCCAAAAATAGCCAAAATGGATATGCATTTTATTCTGAATAGAAAAAGAAATGAAATCAGCGCATAGGCGCTGTTTTCATTTCTAAGAATGTCCTACAAAAGCAATTACATGCTTAATTTTCTAATATAACCCCATCAGTACTGATTGTAACTATATTCCAAGGAATCATTTTTTCGCTATCTCTAATTGCTTGTTTAGCGGCGCTTTCAATACCGCCACAACAAGGTACTTCCATTCTAACAACCGTTACACTTTTAAGCTCATTATTAGAAATAATAGCGGTTAACTTATCTGCATAGTCTACGGCATCAAGCTTTGGACAACCAATTAATGTGATTTTATTTCTCATGAATTCTTGATGGAAATTAGCATACGCGTAAGAAGTACAGTCTGCAGCTATTAGTAAGTGAGCTCCATGAAAATAAGGTGCATTAACAGGAACAAGCTTTATTTGACATGGCCATTGGCGAAGCTCGGATTTTATTGCGCTACTAGTAATTTGAGGTATAGGCGTTTCTTCAGCTCTGTCAATGGCTTTTGCTGCTGTTCCGGGGCAAGTAAAGGTGTTATTTGATTTCACTTTTGCCATTTCTTCCATACGAATTTTAACGGCTTCTTCATCGAATGGATCAGCATCTCTTTCTTCTAAACCAATCGCGTCCATTGGACAAGTGGGTAAACAAGCGCCCAATCCATCGCAATAGGAATCCGAGACCAGCTTAGCTTTCCCATTGATTAATTGAAGTGCTCCTTCGTGACATCCTGTAATACATAATCCGCATCCATTACATCTATCTTCATTTATTGTAACCATTTTTCTTTTCATCATGATATCTCCTTTAAAATCTAATTTTCAATTTTCAGTTGTCTTATGAGTTAAATTATATTATAATAAAAAATAATAATCGGTAGCCATAGATACACAAAACACGAAGGAGAACGCTATGTACAATAAATGGGAGTCAACACTAACAAAGGTAGAGCTATTTCAGGATATAAATGACATTCAATTAGATAGTATGTTATCTTGTCTCAAACCTAAAATTAGCTATTATAAAAAGGGAGAGAACATTGCAATTGCCGGTGATCGTTTCGAAGGAATTGGTATTGTTCTTGAAGGCGAGATTATGATTACAAAAGAAAATGCAGCAGGCAACAGAGTAATTCTAACAAAGCTTCAAAAAGAGAGTATATTTGGCGAAATGATAGCATTTTCTCATGTGAATGTTTGGCCTGCTACAGTGATTGTTCTTGAGGATTGTAGTATCATGTTTATCGAACCCAATAAAATTATTGGAAGCTGTCAACAAGCATGTAGTAGTCATACCACACTCATTCTAAATATGTTAAAAATAATTTCTAAAAGGGCTTTGGTTTTAAATAGAAAGGTTGAATATTTAGCAATCAAAAGCATGAGAGAAAAAATAAGCACCTTTTTATTGGAACAATTCAATATGACTGGCAAAACTACCTTTATGATTGCTTTAAATAGAAACGAGCTAGCTGATTTTCTTAATGTATCGAGACCTTCAATGTCTAGAGAAATTGCTAAAATGAAAGATGAGGGCATTCTAGATTATTACAAATCATCATTTAAGATCGTTAATCTAGAATTATTAAAAGCATGTATCGGATAAATTTTTTAAAATTTTTTTTGATTAGGGATTGAAAAATAGTTCATAAGTTGCTAAGATACATATATAGGAGATTTGCATAATGCATTTTTTGATGTTCTCCAAATATTAACATAAAATCAACTATTTCTTATGGAGGTATAGTAGAAAGTGAACAAGAATGTTAAGAAATCATCTGGCAATACATATGCTGAGGACAAGAATAAGAAGCTTGAAACTAAGTTGAAAGTAAAAAAAGATAT
Organism: Firmicutes bacterium HGW-Firmicutes-1; assembly: GCA_002841625.1. NCBI lineage: Bacteria > Bacillati > Bacillota > Firmicutes bacterium HGW-Firmicutes-1. The sequence continues at coordinate 350,708 of PHAG01000009.1, forward strand.
CATTAAGACGAATCAGATGTATAATAAAGTTCTTAAAGACTTAGATATTCAAGATTTGCAGACGTTTGAAGATGTAGAATATGAATTGTTAGAGCAGAAAGCTAAAAATAAGAAATAGCAATTTGTTTTTTTAACTTCACACAATATTATATTAGAAATAAAAGGACAGGCTGATAACAAGTTTTGTCCTTTTTGGTTTATAAAGGGAGTACTTTCTTATAATAAAACTTGAAATCATTCCAATAGGGGCGTACAATGTTATAGACACAGACGTTATGCAAAGGAGAAATGATTATGATTACAACAATAGGATTCTATTTTCTAATACTAATAGTGAAAATATTTGAAGTTACTTTAGCAACAACAAGGATAGTATTAATTACGAAGGGTGAAAAAATAAAAGGAGCTTGCATTGGCTTTTTCGAAGTAATCATATGGATCATGTTGGTTTCAACTGTGTTAAAGGATATTTCATCTGATCCAATAAAAATATTTGTATACGCATTAGGCTTTGCACTAGGAAATTATGTTGGAACCTCTTTTGAAGAAAGGCTTGGCATTGGTACCGTACGTATTGAAGCAATCGTAAAAGAAGAAGATGGTGAACAACTGGAATGTGCATTAAGAGAAAAAGGATTGGCGTTAACGGTAGTTGTAGGTGAAGGTATGAACTGCAAAAGGCATGTTATTATTATGCATGTAAAAAGAAAGAGAACAAATGAAGTGGTCACCTTAATTAAAGGATTACAGGAAAACGTAGTAATCACCATAAACGAGGTTAAACCTATTTATGGCGGCTATGGTGTAATAAAAAAGTAAAAATCTATTCTAAGATGTTAATCCATTTTTCTATAGCATCAATTCTTTGAGTAGTTAATGATTGAATGAAATCGATAAAATGTTCTTTCCAGATATTTTCGGTATTACTATGATCTAAATTAACAGCTAATAAACAAATAGGACCATTCCTTAAGTCTTCAGAAAATACTATTTTTCCTAACACAGATAACTCTACATCACTTAGAACACTATATAAGGATAGATATTCAAAGTCAAACAAGCAATCTGCCTCAAGAGCGTCAACAACATCTTCCAAGGAATTTAACTGTGTTTTTATAATTCCAATTTTATCAGAAGTGTTTTCGCAAGCTAGAATATTCTTGATGATACGTCGAAAACTATCATCATCAACTTTTACGCCATTTTCAAAGGAAGAATATCCGCTTTTTACATACTTATCTATACCATTGAAAATGATGAGATATTGATAATTTTGTGCTTTTGAGGCTTTTATGATTCTAGGTATTAGTTGTTGCTTAAATCTAGCTATATAGGAGAGCAAATTTTCTTGATCAATTGATAATTCTAGTATCATTCTACCGATGGCATTATCAATTTGTGTGGTTAATTCCTCTTCTTGTAAATTACATAATTTGTCTTGCAAATATGCAAATTCTTCTTTAGATATAATTAATTCATTAGAATCTCTACCCAGCAAAGTGGAAAAAATTGAATTATTGATGACCACTTCAAATATATTTATTGGAGAATTTTTAATGTTCATATTATATAACCAACCATAGTTTTCCATGAGTGACACAATATCATCTATAGTGAAGAAGTTACAAAATTGATTTTCAGTCGTTAGGTTTTCAATATATTGCTTCATGTAATCAATGCCACTACGATTCGTATCATCAAATATGATGGGATAATCCATACTTGACATGGTTTCATGGGCATAGAACAATGGATCATAATCACTGAAGAAATCAGGAATACCTTTGTTTATTGTATCGGTATATATTTCAAAGGGAACATCGAGCATATGCAATTTCAACTCAGCATAAAGGACGTTGGTTTTTTTTACACTGGACTTAATAAGTCTAACACCTTTCAAATAAACATCTTTTATACTTAGAGTTTTAATAAGGGAGACTGCCTCTTCATGATGTTTGCATTTTAACAACGCGAAATCAAGGGTGTAATATATAGAGGTAAGAAAACTCTCGGCAATTGCTGTTTTGATTGAGCTGCTTTCCCCTTCTGTGTACTTCGTAATAAGCTCTTTTAGAATATACATTGTATCTATTTGAATTTTTTTTGCCTCGTCAGTACTCATACGACCAGTTCGTAAGCATTCTTTTAGAAGAGAAATGGTATATTGATTAACATCTAAATTACTATTCGTTAATAATTCGTGTTTAGGATAATGAATTAAGCTCATATTACTTATCTCCTTTAAAGTGAAAATCATGTATTTGATTATTTCGCCTACATGTTTTCGTATAGGATTCCATTTCTCTTCCTTGCAGCAATGAAATAGAACCTTCACATGTACTATTAAAATAATAGTACATGACGTCAATAATTTCATCGTCGCAAATACTATCTTCAGTTTCGTTTTTGGTATAGTAAAATACCTTTTGTAAATCATTAAGCATCGTTACATAGTCACCTTGGTTGATGTATTTAGAATCATTAAAACGAACAATCAATTTCTTGATTACATCAATACCAAGTTCAAGTCTATCATAGCTAGTTAAAAGATGATTTCTTGTTTCAATCATTTCCACAGCTTCGCGTTTGGTTAAGATCAAGTTACTTGAATTATTCGTTTGCAGTATTTCATCAATATGGATTTCAATTAATAATGAATCAATGGGATTGAGTAGGGCAGGTAATAACATGAGGTGCCTCCTTTTGCTTAGTTCATAATGAAGATTATTAATGTTAAAAAGTTATTGACAAGGGTAGCAAAATGTGCTATCATGAATTATAGTAGGGAAGTTATGTGTGCCATTATTATACATCTAATATGAATATGTGTCAACATTTAATTATGTACCCTTGTTTTAATATGGGTATATTTTTTATTGACTAGGAATGGCATATTAGCTTGAAATTGACATATAGTTCTTAAGATATTAATTGGAGGATTTGAATATTGATTACAGTATCAGATATTGGACTAAGGTTCGGCGATAAAAAATTATTTGAAGCAGTTAATTTGCAATTTACTGCAGGTAACTGTTATGGCATTATTGGTGCAAACGGTTCTGGAAAAACAACATTCTTAAAAGTACTATCTGGTGAAATTGAACCTAATCAAGGTGTAGTATCTTTATTACCAGGCAAAAGAATGGCAGTACTTAAGCAAGATCACTTCGAATTTGATGAATATAGTGTAATAGACACAGTGATTATGGGTCATAAAAGACTTTATGAAATTAGTCATGAAAAGGATGCATTGTATGCGAAGGAAGATTTCTCCGAGGAAGATGGGGATAATGCAGCGCATTTAGAAGCTGAATTTGCTGAGTTAGGTGGCTGGGATGCTGAAACGAATGCAGAAAGACTGTTAATGGGTCTTGGAATTAAGAAGGATTTACATTATAAGCTACTGAAAGAATTAGAAGGATCTCAAAAGGTGAAAGTATTATTAGCTCAAGCAATTTTTGGTAATCCTGATGTTCTCTTACTTGATGAGCCTACTAACCATTTAGACTTTAGAGCCATTGCTTGGTTAGAAGAATTTTTACTTAATTATGAGAATACTGTTCTAGTAGTATCCCATGATAGACATTTCTTGAATAAGGTTTGTACGCATATGGTAGATATCGATTTTGGCAAAGCCAAGTTATTTGTTGGTAACTATGATTTTTGGTATGAATCTAGTCAATTGGTTCTTAGATTGATGAAGGACCAGAATAAGAAAAGCGAAGAAAAAATTAAAGAACTTCAGAATTTTATTGCAAGATTTAGTTCTAATGCTTCCAAGGCGAAGCAAGCTACTTCAAGAAAGAAATCCTTAGATAAAATCGTGCTAGAAGATATTGAACCTTCTACAAGAAAGTATCCATTTGTTGGCTTTGTTCAGGAAAGAGAAGCGGGTAAGGACATTCTGAGTGTGGAAGGATTAACGAAGACGATTGATGGTATTAAGGTGTTAGATGATGTTACCTTTACAGTTAATAAGGGAGATAAGATTGTTATTCTTGGTAGAAACGAAATAGCAAGAACGACTTTATTTAAAATATTAATGGGTGAAATAGAACCTGATGAAGGAAGTTTCAAATGGGGAATCACAATTAAAAGTGCATATTTGCCTAAAGACAATTCGGAATTTTTTGAAGGTATCGAGCTATCCTTAGTGGATTGGTTAAGACAATTTTCTGTTGATCAAACAGAAACCTTTATTAGAGGGTTCTTAGGGAAAATGTTGTTTTCAGGTGAAGAAGCGTTAAAAATGGCTTCGGTTTTATCAGGTGGAGAAAAGGTTAGATGTATGTTTTCTAAGTTGATGTTAGCTTATCCCAATGTAGTTATTTTGGATGAACCAACAAATCACTTGGATTTAGAATCTATTCAAGCAGTTAATAACGGATTAGTGGCTTTTGCTGGTACGATGTTATTTGCATCACATGACCATAGCTTTATTGAAACGATTGCCAATAGAGTTATTGAAATTACACCTAAAGGTCTGTTTGATAAGGTTATTGAATTTGATGTATTTTTGGAAGATGATGATATACAAAATGCGATTGATGCGATGTATGAATAGGGGATTAGGTAGATTTAGATGTTGAAGAAGTAAATGATAAGTTCGGAATATGTATATTTATAAATGGTAAAATGTAAATGGTAGTGAAAATTGTCTGTGTAAAATATCTATCCTGGTTATATAGCTGGGGTAGATTTTTTGTTTAAAATTATTATTTCAATCTTAACTATATAATGCATGATAATAAGCAAATATGGTGAATATGCCTTTACCGATGGAGCCAATGTTGAATTGACTATCTGTTGATAGTCAATCATTTTCAAAGTAAAGTCAGTTTTGTATGTTGCAGGAGAACCTATTATGATTAGGGGAAATCATCTATGTATTTTGTGTGGGGTGAATAAAACAACCCTAATTAAGGGTACTGATGATATTTCTTTGATATATTGATTTTGAAATAAAGATACGTGATTCGACATATCGATTCGTTAAAAGACGAAAAACCGTGGATTATGTGGTAAATATTAATGAAGGGCTAAAAGAAATTTTGGCTTTTATTTGTTAATATGTAATATAAATATCCAGGTCACAATTTTATGCTTGTAAATAATTGACAAATAAGATAATAGTAATTATACTGTTTAGTATATATAATTCTGCATTGTCTAAATGCGTCTAAAGGGATAAACGGGTGGGATTTGGAGAGTAGTGAAATATCTATTTAATCCCCAATACTAACAACTTAATAATAAAAATTTAAACTTGTTGAAATTTTAATAAGTCTATTAGTTGTGCTAATAAAAATATTGAATAATTAAATATCTGTAATAGATATTAGATTATAATGTTTACAAAATAAAATGACAAAAAGGGAATCAAGGAGGAAATTATGAAAGAGGTAAAAAAATTATGCTTTAAAAGGTTAAAAAGGGCAATTAGTTTAGTGGTTTTATTATCAATGGTACTTTCTTTAAACAATGCGGTTGGTGCAAGTAACCAAGAAATGAATTGGCAATCGATAGATGATTTTCGTTCATTTAAATATCGTGATATAACAATAAGCGATAAAGGACAATATCTTTTGGTAGGAAGTGATGGTTTAATCGGCACTTCAACCGATTTAAAAAATTGGGACTATACTTCTATTAATGAAAGTATAGCATTATATGGAGCTGCTTGGGGAAATGGTAAGTATGTAGTAGCAGGGGATACAAGTACTATTGGATATTCATCTGATGCAATAAAATGGGAATTTGTGAAATTTGATCAAGATATAATTTTTCAAGATGTTAAATGGGTTAAGGATAAGTTTATTGCCGTAGGTGCAAAGTATCCTTTAAAAGGAAGAGATGATGTCAGATATATAATGGAATCGAAAGATGGTATTAATTGGAATACTGTACTAGAGAATAAAGGAGAATTTTCTTGGAATACCATTAAATATATCAATGATACATATGTAGTATACGGGATATGGAAAGATATTGCTATTTCTGAAGACGGTATTGCTTGGACAGTTAGAGCTATTAGTAATAGTGGTTCTGATATAAATGATATTATTTGGGACGGAAGTAAATATGTTGCAGTTGGTGAGAATTCAAAAGTATACACATCATCTGATTTGTCAAATTGGACTGAAATATCGGTAAATATTAAACCAGGATATTATCTTCATAAGGTCACTATGTATAAAAATGCGTATTATACGGTTTTATCAGATAATAATAATAATGTTATTTTGAGTTCGACCAATCTTACAGAATGGAACCCAATTAATGATAAATTGTATGCTGAAATATCATCCTTTATTGAAAATCAAGGAAATTTAATTGCAGTAGGGTGGCATAATACAATAATTAAAACATCGGATGGTATCAATTGGGATAGCAGCGAACAATTTGCGCCTATATTCTTGAAAGTTATTTGGAATGGGAATGAATTCCTTGCAATAGGTAACGATGGAACGATAGTAAAATCAGATGATGGGATTTCTTGGAAAAAATACTATTCTGGAATTAAAGAAACATTAGTGGATGTTGTGTGGACAGGAGAAAAATACACAGCATTATCAATTACATACAAGGACTATAATATAGATAATTCAAAAATATATCAATCTAATGATGGTGTTACTTGGAGTAGCTTAGGTAGTATTAATCAAGAAAATATTGAAACCCTTTATTATTTTGACAATAAGTATTTTTTGTTAGGTAGAAAAGGAGAGATTTTAACATCAAATGATGCCAAAAATTGGACTAAACAGATATCAAACACTTCAAATTGGCTTGAGGATATGACATGGAATGGCAAACAATTTGTATCAGTAGGTATGTTTGGAACAATCATTATATCTAATGATGGATTAAAATGGTCTATAAAAAATTCTGGAGTACAAAACGATTTGAAGAAAGTAATCTGGACAGGCAAAAACTTTTTTGCTGCTGGTAACTGGAGTACGATTCTATCTTTTGCATCTGATACATCATCTGTAAATAAGAAATATGCGAATCAAGATATTACATTTGAGAACTTAGTATGGAATGGTAAAGAATGTCTTCTTGCTACTAGGATGGGTGAAATATATACTACTAAAGATGGGAAAAAAATAAATACAATTTCTAGTAATTCGCTTAGTTCCCCAAGGAGCGTTGCTTGGAACGGAGAAGCTTATGTAATGGTTGGGGATGATGGTAGAATAGCAATACATAAACCAAGTGATATTATAAAAGTTAAAGTTGACGAAGTTCCTGTTATATTTGATGTAGCACCACAAATAATATCAGGTCATACCATGATTCCTGCTAGAGCTGTATTTGAGAAGATGGGAGCCACAGTAACTTGGGACAGTAAAACGGAAACTGTAACAGTAACGAAGGCAGACACTGTTATAAAGGTTAAAGTCAATAGTTCAACAGCAAATGTGAATGGAAAAAGTAAAAAACTTGAAGCACCTGCCGTAAATATCGATGGAAGAATATTTACACCTGCAAGATTTGTTGCAGAAGAATTAGGAGCAAAAGTTGATTGGAAAAACAATACTGTATTTATTGAACAGTAATATTATGAGACTATATAAGTAAAAGATGCCTATAAAAGTGTAGTACGAGTAGATGTTTAAATAGGTATTTAGGATAGGGGGAGAATATAATGTGCAAAATTAAAAGAATTATTGTAACACTACTCTTGATGTGCGTAATGGGTACTTTTATTGAACAAGGGAACATTTATGCATTTGAGTCAACAAGTCATCAGGAAAGTTCATACGAATTATTGACATCTGTATCTGAAGGAGCTAGCCTCTGGGCTGTACAAGCTATACAATCTATTTATAAGAAAGGAATTCTTACAGAAGATCTAATTGGAAATTATAAGGATAATATAACAAGAGAAGAATTTGCCAAATTGTCAGTAAATTTATATGAGTACTTAATTGACAAGGATGTATTAGATAATAAGCAAAATCCCTTTAGTGATACACAAAGTCAAGATGTTTTAGATGCATATCATTTGGGTATAGTTAAAGGTAAAAGTTCGGATAAATTTGTACCAAATGGATTAGTTACTAGACAAGAGCTGAGCACTATGCTCTTTCGAACAATACAGAAAGCTGTTAATGATTTGGATGATACAAGATCTGTTCTTAAATTTTCCGACCGCTCAGTTATTGCAAAATGGGCCGAAGAACCAATTGAATATATGTTTCATTATGAAATTGTTAAAGGCATAAATAGTAAGGAGTTTATGCCTAATGGAAATGCAACTATAGAAACAGCTATAGTTATGATTAACCGTATTTGTAGTAAGGAAGATATTTTTATTAGAAATAATTTTGATGAATTTGATGAAATACATATAGGTTCGCAAGGAAAGAAAGTAGAAGAAGTTAAAGTGCTATTAGCGGAATGGGTAAAATATAGTAACAATAAATTACCAAACAGTTGGAAAAAAGATGATATCTTTGATATGTCTGTTTCAAAAGCAATCGATTTATTCCAGACGGAGAATTATTTATGTATTACAGATACAATAAATTATGAAACATGGTTATTTCTTCATGATAGAGAAGCATGGGATAATCCCGATAAGGAAGTTAAGTTCACGGATATTGATCTTGAAAACTGGATAAGAGATATTGTGGGCAAAAATACAGGAAAATTAATGATATCAGATTTACAAAATATAACTGAGTTAAGCATCGCTGATGGAACGAAGGTTAAGGACTTACAGGGAATACAATATCTTAAGAATCTAGTAATCTTATCAATTTATAACCAGGATATAAACGATTATACGTTAATTAACAATTTACATAAGTTAAAAGAAGTAACTATCAGAGGTGATGAAATAAATGACTTATCATTTCTTAAATATTTACCTTGTTTAACTAATTTAGATTTGACAAAAGATAAAATAAATAACATTGATGCCCTACAAGGACTCGGTGATTTACAAGTTGTGTCACTTGAAAGTAACAATATAACAGATTTGAGTCCATTAGAAGATTGTAATCAACTTAATACACTTTTTCTACTCAATAATCAAATTAAAGACTTGTTTCCTTTAAGGAATATGTATGCAATGGAATGTTTATTCCTATCGAATAACTTAATAAGTGATTTGACACCCTTATCTGATTTAAATAATTTAATAAGCTTAGATCTATCAAATAACAGCATAACTGATATTAACGCAATTAAGGATAAATATAATATTACTTATCTATTTATTGATAATAATAAGATAGGATCAATTGATGCAATAAAGTCACTCACCAAAATCCGCGGGTTGGGTATAAGCAGTAACTACATAAAAGACATATCAGTATTAAAGAATTTTAATAAATTATCAGAATTAAGAATTGAAAGTAATATGATATCTGATATTACGCCAATTAAAGGTGCCACAGATTTATATGTATTGTATATTGGTGACAACCCAATTGTAGATATCAAAACTGTAGAAAATTTCAGCAAATTAGGTTATTTTTCTATTCAAAATTCTAGTATAGTAGATATATCACCTTTAAGTAAATTAAAGGAATTAGAATTTATTAATGTTACTGGATATGATATTTTTTCTTTTGCAAAGTATGAAAGTGTTTTCAATAAATTAATTGAAAACAATCCAAATATATTTATCATGAGTAATGATGAGGTTAATGGATTTGTAGAATTTGGTAAATCTAAATATTATGATAAATATATTGGCTTGCCATTAAGTTTTAAAGACTTTTCCGATAAGACTATATTTGAAAAATCCAGAAAAATCACTTCTTTTATTGAAGAATTCGATTTTTCAGGAACAACAGATTATGAAAAGGTTTACAATATTTATAAATACCTTACCATGAATGTTAAATATGATTGGGAGACAAGTGATATTATTACAAATAAAAAGTTAGATATTATTAATTATGATAGAACTACTTACATTGGAGCCCTATTAGATAATAAGGCGATTTGTAGTGGCTATGCCGAAGCGTTTAAACTCCTTTGCGATTATATTGGTATAGAATGCTACATTATTATAGGAGAAGTTGAAAATAGTACAGGAAGAGGAGGACATGCATGGAATATTGTTAATATTGATGGGAAATATTATCAACTTGATTCAACATGGGATGGGGAAACTTCATCATGGAGCCATTTTCTTTTAAGTGACACTACAATGAAAGTTAAAGGGAATCGTTCATGGGAGCAATCTAAATACCCAACTTGTCCTATTGATTACAAATAAAAATATTTTACAGAGGAATTTGTTTTCTTGACCCCATACCTTATTAAGCTCAATGCAGTAACAACTGCCAATAAAATTCATACAAATAATGATGGAAATTGATGCAAACTTAATTGGAGTGCTGATAACAAATACCTTATATTGCTAGAATCACTGAAAATGGTAAGTGCGTTTAATATTAGGGTGACTTTATGGATACATTAATCTGTGTGATAATCATAATAAAATACTATGGTGTAACCAAAATGGCGTAAACGACTATACCTATTACTATTGGCTCAAAAGAATTCGAAAAACTGCCTGTGTAAGGATCAATCAGATACAGCTGATATAACTCCATCACTGGTAGCATTTGCAAAACTTCCAGTTAATAACAAAATTTCACCAGGTACTGCAGCGGTCATTCTTCACCTATCAAATGCAACTATTGAGGTTTCGGAAGGTACTTCATCTGCCACGGTTGAAGCTGTGCTTCAAGCTTTAAAAAATATACGTTAGGCGATATTACAGTTGCAAAGGATATTTATATCGCTTGTGGCTACACAGATATGAGAAAATCTATTGATGGACTAGCTGCTATTGTTCAAGAAAGTTTCGATATGAGTCCTTTTGCACCAAGTATATTTTTATTTTGTGGTAAGCGTCGAGATCGCATCAAAGCACTTTTGTGGTAAAATGATGATTTTGTACTTCTATATAAACGTCTAGGCACCCTAATATTAAGCGCTTACGAAGCGTTTGAAATTAAAATTGCGTGGGATAGTAATACAAATACGATGGGGAATAGGATGCTACGGGAGGATACGCAATACCATAGAAAAGAAGTGATAAAGAGCATAAGAGTAATAAAATAAAAGGAGAATATAAAAAATGAGGGAACTATTAAAAAGAATTACAACGGGGTTATTTACAGTAGTAATGATGTTATCTATGATAATGAACATGCCAATGATAGCAAAGGAATATGAAATCACATGGTTGGATGAAAAATATGATTTGGTGACTAATGTAGAAAATAATTTGATAGAGGTAGAAAAGAATGGAAAAAAAGGTTTATTAGACAAAATGGGTAATGAGATAATTCCAATTATATATGACGAATTCTTTTATTATGATGAAGGTTTTGTAATAATTATGAAAGATAAAAAAATGGGTGTTTTTAACATAACGAGTAAAGAAATTATTGTTCCAGTTATATATAAGTATATAAGTAGCTATGAAGAAGGATTAGCAGAAGTAAATAAAGATGGGAAAAGTGGTTATATAGATAAAACAGGAAAAGTGATAATTCCTATTATATATGATTATGCATGGGATTTTACTGCTTATTATGCTTTTCCTGAAGGATTAGCACGAATTGAAAAAAATGGAAAAACAGGTTATATAGATAAAATGGGAAATGAAATTGTTCCTATTATTTATGATGATGTAAAAGTTCTTGCAGAAGGATTATTTGGTGTTGAGAATGATCAAAAATGGGGTTGTATAAATAAAACTGGAAAAGAGATGTTTCCTATTATTTATGATCAATTAGATTGCTATTCAGAAGGCTTAGTAAACGTTAATAAAAATGGAAAATGGGGATATATTGATATAAATGGCAATGAAATTATACCTTTTGTTTACGAGAGTGCATCACCATTCTTAGAAGGTTTAGCTATAGTTGAAAATGGTCACTTAGGGTGTATAGATAAAACGGGAAAAGAAATAAGTTCTTTTATATATAGCATCATGTGTTACTTTTCAGAAGGTGTTTCATTAGTTCTTAAGGATAATAAATGGGGATATTTAAACAATACTGGTAATGAGAGTATTCCAATTATTTATGATAGATTAGATGCTTTTGATCAAGGGATAGCAAAAGCTGGAAGAAATGACAAATACGGATATATAGATAAATCGGGTAAAGAAATAATCCCGATTATTTATGATAGTATTGGTGATTTTTCAGAAGGTTTAGCATTTATTGAGAAAAATGGAAAATGGGGATATATAGATTTAAATGGACAAGAAATTGTACCTGTTATTTATGATGATTTATCATCCTACTACGCAGAAGGCAGACTGTTAGTTGAAAAAAATAATAAATGGGGATTGTTAGATAAAAAGGGTAATGAAATTGTTCCAACTATATATGATGATGCAATTGGTTTGTTTTGTGGAAATACAATAGTTAAACAACATGGCAAATATGGATGTATAGACGCATCTGGAAAAGAGATGCTTCCAATCATTTATGATAGTATAGATAGTTGTATAAATGGGTCTTTAATAGTAGAAAAAAATGAGAAATACGGCTTAATAGAAAAGACAGGTAAAGAAATGATACCAATTATTTATGATAATATGAATATTAATCGTGAAGTGAAAGTTGCAATTGTAGAACTTAACGGTAAAAAAGGCATTATTGACTTGACAAATAATGAAATTATTTATATAAATGCGACACCAACATCCTCAAAGGTTTTAGTAAATGGAAATGTAACTTCGTTTGATGCTTATACAATTGACAACAGCAATTACTTTAAGCTAAGAGATTTAGCAAAGATCTTAAAAGGAACAGAAAAAGAATTTGAAGTGTCTTGGGATCAAGATAAAAAGGCGATTAACCTTATCTCAAATACTCCATATACGGTAGTTGGAGGAGAGATGGATAAGGGAGATGATAAACCAAAAGACCCGACTGTTAACACTTCTAAGATATACTTAGATGGAGAAGAAGCTAAATTAACGGCCTATACAGTTAATGGAAATAACTATTTCAGATTAAGAGATATAGCTGAAGCGATCGATATTGAAATCACTTGGGATAGTAATACAAATACAATAGGAATAAATACTACGAAGGGATATACAATACCTTAGAGAAGAAGTGATAAAGAGCATAAGAGTAATAAAATAAAAGGAGAATATAAAAATGGGGGAATTATTAAAAAGAATTACAATCGGGTTACTTAAATCAAAAGGGTGAAGAAATAACGCGGAGGGATTTTTTGAAGAAAAGATTTACAATAAAGTAGGTAGTTTGTAAAGGAAATATCACCATTGGGACATACAAATTTATATCAGTATAATAAAAATGGTAACCTTGAAGTAAAAACGGATTGGCGAGGAAACTCTATTACATCTAAAAATGATTCGCTAAACAGATTGGTTGAACAAATAAATCCTTTAAATGATGTTATTGTAAAGAAGCAGTACAATAACAACCATGTAGAAATAGCTACATTTGACGGTAAGGGAAACAAGATATCTTACACATACGACAAAAACAATCGACTTGTTTCTACAACAGATTAAGTAGGTAACATCACAAAACAAACCTATGATAAGGTTGGAGTTATACCAAATGGTGCATCTGAGATTGGAATAAAAAATTTATGGATGCTGCAAATCAATAAAGCAACTAAATATGTATACGAAACGGACAAGTTTGTGTTAAAATTACATAAATAGGATAAACACCATTTTAAAAAAACGAATTTAATAAGGATAATATGAAAATCAAAAGTGATATATTATAGCGTCAAGCGGTAATTTGGTCTTGAGTACAATAAAAACTAGAAAGCAGGGAATATGACTAATCATTTTAGCAGTTTAGGTGTCACATCCTCCATTATAGAGGCGATAAAAGAAATGGACTTTGTTACAGCAACAGACGTTCAACAGGAGACAATTCCTCATATTCTGAACCATCAGGATCTTATTGTTATGTCAAAAACTGGCAGTGGAAAGACGGGTGCGTTTGGTATTCCAATACTTCAATCCATCGATCCAAAGGGATACGGACCACGCGGTTTGATTTTGACACCTACACGAGAACTGGCAGTCCAAGTGGATCAAGATCTTAAGAAAATGTCTAAATATTTGGATATTCGTACAACAGCTGTTTATGGACAGCACGATATAAAGATTGAGATTCAGGCATTAAAAAGTGGTGTATCTGTTGTGACTGGAACACCAGGTAGAGTTTTTGATCACCTCAAAAGAAGGACATTAGAAACAAAAAACATCCAATTTGTTGTCCTCGATGAAGCTGATCGTATGCTAGATATGGGGTTTATTGATCAAGTGGTTCAGATTATTAAAGAACTACCCAGAAAGCGTGTAACGCTATTGTTCTCAGCCACGATGCCTCCAGAAATCAAAAGAATTTGCCAAGCATATATGAATAAACCAATTACCATAGAGTTACAATCTGAAACTATGACGGTGGATACTGTTAAGCAAGTATACTACCGAGTTCTATCAAATGAAAAGCTGATTCAATTGAACCGATTACTGAGAGTAGAACAACCCGACCGCTGTATGATTTTTTGCAATACAAGGGATGAAGTGGATAGAGTGCAAGTTTATTTATCGAAGAAAGGGTACATAACAGAAGGTCTTCATGGTGCGAATACGCAAGGCCACCGAATGAGAACAATTCAAAAATTTAAAGAAGATAAACTAAAGGTTCTTGTAGCGACAGATGTAGCTGCTCGGGGAATACATATTGAAGATTTGTCATTGGTCATCAATTACGATGTACCAGGAGATAAAAATAGTTATGTGCATCGTATTGGACGAACAGCAAGAGCTGGTAACAGTGGTAAAGCAATTACCTTGGCAACAAGTGAAGATATCATGTCTTTATATGAGATAGAAGAGCACGTTGGGGTATTGCTAGAAGAAGTGGAACTACCCACGGATGCGTACTTCAAAGAATGTATAGAAAAAAATCCACAACCTATGAATATGAAATATCCAAACAAGGAGTATCAACAAGAACCTACTAAGAAATATTCCAACAAAGAACATCTACAAGAGATTTCAAAGAAGTATCCTGACAAGGAACATCAACAAGAGATTTCAAAGAAGTATCCAGATAAGGAACATCAACAAGAGATTCCAAAGAAGTATGTAGACAAAGAATATCAACAAGAACTTCCTAAAAAGCATACAAACAAGGAGTATAAACCAAAATTCCCTGAAACCGAACTGACAAAAAGGGTACCAAAGCCAGAAGTAGCAAAGGCACCCAGAGAGGAAAAGAAAAAGGGTAAAGAAGTGACTATTATGATAAAAAATATCGGACCTGTAAAAGTTACTTACCGAGAAGAAATAAAAGAAAAAAACTCCTTTTTGAAAAATCTGAAGATTGTAGAATGCTTTTCAGGTTTATTCAAGCGGGAGAAGTAATTATACTTTTTATTTACCACCTAGACTGAAGTGCATATAATCAGCACCGTTTGGCCATAGCATATCTGGACTCCAGTGCCAGCCATATCTATTGAAGGCTCGGACTACATCTCCATCTGATGATATGGAATATGGATTTTTACCAGGTTGCCATAAAGCACCTACTTTGATTAGTCCACTCCACTCAATAAAATAATTTTCTTGTGGGTTAATATCAATAGCGGTACCGCTAGTGTGCTCAGATGTTCCGTTTCTGTAAGCGTAAGCACCACAGCTTTTAATAGGAAACTTTTCCTTCCCATTGTATATATCCGTGAATATTTTTTTAACATTTTCAGCAACATTTTTGTTGACTGTGAGATAAAGAGTGGATGTTACTTTTGTGCCTGAGGTTGTCAGTTTCCATATATTAACTTTGATACTTGTCATACTTAAAAGGGCTTCACTGTTACTGGTGAAGGAAGTCTTCGTAGAGTCTCCGAAAATCATTTCATTCTTATTGGCCCACGGTTCAATCGTAAATTCATCTGTAAGGAAAAAAACTGAAGGCTCACCATTGCTATTGACTGGAACTACATTCAAGGTAACATGAATCCTTTGTTTGTCGTCTCCAAATATAGTGCTATAGAGCGTATTTGTATATTCTGTGATGTCATAAGCTTTGGTATCTCGATTATATGTAGATGAGCTTGTCCGTAAATCTAAGTAATTATTCTCTGTTCTTGTTGTATAAGAGGATATGCCATTTTTAAAAACAGTGACATCGTAAGCTGAAGCCAAGGGAATATCATTCCAACGTAGATAAACATCGCCCCTATAATAAGACTCTGAGATGTAAATTCCTGTTGGCATGGGCAATATGCATTCTTTCACTCCTGCAGCCCGGATTTGAGATTCATCGCAATAGGACAATACATTAAAAGACAATAATACTGCTTGCTCGCGTGTAATATAGCTCTGAGGATCTAATTTACCTTCTCCAGTACCTGAAAGGATACCGCGTGTATATACATCCGCCATATAAATCTTTGCCCAGCTAGATATTAGATCGCCGTCAGTGGAGTATTTAGAAAGTGTTTGGATTGCCTGCTGACCATCCATTGGCTCCGTATAGGTGAGAGAACCAGTAGATGTTTTAGATACAGTGTTACGGTTTTTAAAATAGCGATCACTGCTATAATTTTGATTGTTTCCGATGTTATTCCAATCAATATTTTTATTGTTATTATCAGTAGTGTATTGAAAAAGTATGCGCAATTTTGAGAGCATGACAGCAGCCATTTCCCTTGTAAGAGGCATTTCAGGACTAAAAAGACCAGCGTCAGTGCCTTGGGTTAGACCCAACATATATGCATTTACAGCATTGATGTCCGTTGTATCGGAAAAAGGGGAGGACATGGGTGCTGAGGGTAATGTTATTCCAAAGGTTCGACAAGTGTTAAGTAACAATTCACAAAAATCAAGTCTTGTGATGCTTTTGTTAAAGGGTATGGTATCAAAGTCTACAGGAGTGATACCAGCGGTTACTGATATTGCAACCTTTTGGGACGCCCATGAACTAGGGTAATAGATTACATTTGCATAGGCCACGGATGAATTTGCTAAGAATGTTAGTATTAAAAACAATGCTGAAATAACATTTCCAAGTTTTATGTTTTTCATTATTAGATTCCTTGTTCCTTTCAGCTAAATCATTGTTGATAGTAGTATAAAGAAACAGATAGAGATGGTATTAATTTGAAATTGTTGTATATTGATTTTAAAATAGGAAAGTAATTAGTGGTAGGATGAAAAAAGTAGGATATGTACTAAGAACGCATGATTATGATTCATTAAGACTTTCGAGACTACTGCAGGAGATTTTAAGAAGATTTGATGATTGCTTTTATCAAGAGTAGATCTTAAACCTCCACAAATTGAACGCTTGACTTGCCTTATTATAGCATACTGAATTATGAAAGTACGTACTTAATGAAAATGTAATATAGTAAATCTTGTAATTCTATTTTAAGAGAATTTCAGGAATCTATAATGGAAATGTTCATAAAAGTGTTGATAGGACAATCGGTTAATGTCATAATAAAAATGTGCGTTATGGGTAAATCGATCATGTAGTAAAACACAAACAAGGCTAACAATTGAGGAGGAATACTCATTATGATTTTAGCATTCAAATCTAAATATATAAAATTCAATAATGAAGAGATTAAACGGCTTGGTAGCTTTGGTATCATTGAGATTCATTCTAAGCAACAAGAATATATGCATATTATTGTTGTTAATTATGAAGGATTGGTTCTTGCTGCAAAAGTGAAAGCCATTATAGCCATTAAAGGATATAGAAGCTACACTCCATTAAATGAAAGCTATTCAGAGTTTGGAGCAGGGGGGTTAGTAAGCCTTAATACGAAGGATCAACAAGGTATGCTTGAAGGCTTGGCTACGCAGCTAGAATTTAACTATACAGACCTATCCAAGGCATTTGGGGAAGGGTTAATCCAATTATCAGATGTAGAACAACACGATTAAATTGATGTTTATAAAAGAAAACTTGAATTTGTAAAAGCCAACCCACAAGAGCCAACCTCACAAAGTTGGTTCTTGTTTTATTTGTAGCTTATTTAGAAAAAGGTCCCATAAAAAACATTTTAATACGTATTATATAATAGCGAAGGTGATTATGAAACCCTATTCATATTTGCTTGATTCGCTTCAAATAACAAGATGTACATTTTGGAAAAGTTGCAATTTATCTTAAGGTGGTTCGTGCATCTGTAATTCAACACAAAATAGAAACAATATCACATTGATATTAGGAGGAATGATTATGAAACGCATTTTTACAATATTACTTATTTTAACAATTCTAGTAACTAGTTCGGCTTCTGCTTTTGCAATAGAAAAAGGAGAATTTGATAAAAATGAAAATAAAGTCCAGAATCATAAGGGCAAAGATAAATCACAGAAACTTAAAAATGTAGATAAAGCTCAAACTTTATATGACTTAGGACTTTTCAAAGGTACAAGTCGTACGAGTTATATACCTGATCTTGATCGTATGTCGACAAGAGCTGAAGCCATTGTTTTAATAGGTACATCATTAGGTTGGCCAACAACCAATATTACTTCAGTTCCTGGTTATCCGGATGTTCCTGCTTGGGCTGCACCATATGTAGCTTACGCACTAGAAAATAATATCACTAAGGGTACTGGTCATAATAAGTTTGGTGCAGATTTACCGGTAAATGAGAGAATGATTTATACTTGGTATTACAGAGCGCTCTTATTCACAGGTGACTCATGGAAAAACTCTGAATTTTTAGTAACTGCAGGATTGATTACGCAAGAACAGGCTGATCAGATGAAAGATGAACTTACCGGTCTAACAGATACGGCAGTAATCAGAGATAAGATTGTAGGGATTATGTTTGATTCAATGCAGTGGAAAGAAAAGGGTTCAAATCAAAGACTTATTCAAAAACTTGTAAAAAATTCACGAGTTGATTGGAAAAAAGCAAAAGATCGTGGATTAATGCCAGATTCTAATGAATTAACGTTTGATGTAAAAGCAACATCTTTAAAGGCAGTGTCTGTTGAATTTAGCCAATTATTAAACATTTCAACAGTTACTAGTGCACTTTTTGATATTAAGGTTGGTGAAGTTTCAAAAGTATTTGGTACTGACTTTACTCTTGAAACAATTGACAAAACAGTTTATATTGTGTTTAACAATTTATTAACTCAAGCTTCAACAGTTTCTGTTGGTGTTAAAGAAGGTATTAAATCAGTTGATGGTGTAGCAGTGACTGTAGCAACTAAATCAGTTATTGTAAATGACATTGTTTCACCACTCGTTACTGCTGTTGAAGTAACCAATCCAACTACTATAAAGATTAATTTCAGCGAGTCTATGAACATTTTAACAGGCAACTTGACACATGATAATATTTTAATAGATGGAAGCAAAGCAATTGGTACCTCAACCATGAATGCATCAAAAACTATTTTAACATTGGTACTTGATACTGCCATTCTAGGAGGCAATCATAATATTCAAGTGAATAGTGGTCTTGCAGACTTTTCAGGCTTAAAAACAATAGAATATAATAAAGCATTTTCATTACCTCTAGACATTACTTCTCCTTCAGTTATAAGCGTTACAGCGGATGAAAGAGATAAAATAGTTATTAAATTTAATGAAGAAATAAACAAAAATGAAGGTTTTATCTTTGTTGGTCAAGTTCAATATCCATTAACGGCTGCAATCATTAATGGAGACACAGCTTATCTTCCTTTAAGTATACCTTTAACAACTGAGAGTACTATTTTAGGAACACTTCTTACGATTAAAGGTATTAAAGATTTAAGCAACAATGCTGTGGATTCAACCGTTGGTAAGAATTTTATTTTCAAGGCAACAAATGATATAACACCTCCAACAGCAACTGTAAAGGTATTGGTTGATAAAACCATAGAAGTTCAGTTTAGCGAAGTAATTGACGCATTTACGCTTGCTGATTACACCTTGACTGCAAACGGTGTGATTGTACCTTCAACAATTAGTTATAATAGCGCAGATAAAAAAGCAATCATTGTTATAACAACCGCACCTGTTGAGAGTACTACTTATACTTTATCAATATTAGATACAGTTCTAGATAACTCAGTTTCACAAAATAGATTCGTACCAATATCATTTCAGTTAGTAATCAATAATTAATTAAATTAAGTTCAGAAAAACATTTCATAAGGACGCCCCTGTGAACTCATGTAAGTAATGGGTTCGCAAGGGCGTTTATCTTGTATTATCAAAAGCTGTATTGGTTTGTACTATTAATATTGCAAAATGGGTTGAAGTTAATTGTAATATAAATTAAAATAAGGTAATAGGCTTGAGATATTAATGAGGTAACATCAAATTTGCAAAAAGTTTGATTTATATTCATATAATTAGGAGGTAAGAACATGATCAAAATTCTAATGGTAGTTGATGACTTAGCGGAGGATTTAGAATTATACTATCCGTATTATCGATTAATGGAAGAGGGCTGTGAGGTTATTATGGCAGCTGACAAAAAGAATATGGACTTTCATGGTAAATATGGAGTGCCTTATTCCTCGACAATGAGTTATGATGAAGTAAACGTTGATGATTTTTCAGGGCTTTTAATTCCAGGAGGATGGGCACCAGATAAAATCAGAAGATACGAAACTGTACTAGATATTGTGAAAAGTTTTCATAAACAAAATAAGCCCATCGGTCAGATCTGCCATGCTGGTTGGGTAACGATATCTGCAAATATCTTAAGAGGTAAAAATGTAACCTCTACCCCAGGAATAAAGGATGATATGATTAATGCAGGAGGTATTTGGACCAACGTCCCAGTTATAGTGGATGATAATCTTGTTTCAAGCAGATGGCCTAAAGATTTACCTGAATACATGAAAGCATATATCGAAGTACTAAACAAATATCTAGGCAAAGGGGACAGGTAACTTTAACTCATAAATAGAGGCCCCATTACAGCAGACTCCTAGGCAATAGTCAACCTTGGTACGCTATGAAGGCATAAAGGTTACGGTTCTTTAACATGCCTTAACGGCTACCAATAATAAAGTGTTACAAAGGTGCTGAAAGTAATGTTGTTTATATTAAAATGGATAAATAAAAAAGCCAACCTCGTGAGGTTGGCTTAAGCTTTAATTTAGGGTAATTATATGATTCTTCTACATCCGATAAAAGGTTTATTCCCTCTATCATAAAGTCCGCTAACTATAATTCCAGTTGATGAAGTACTTGCATGTACTATTTTCCCGTCACCTATGTAAATGCTTACGTGAGATATTGAACCATTGTATCCGAAGAAAACCAAATCTCCAGGTAATAATTCACTTACTTTAACAGCTTTGCCATTGCTGTACTGTGAAGAAGAGCTTCTATTTATTGAGTATCCAAAGTTCTTATATACTGATTGAGTAAATCCAGAGCAATCTGTTCCATTTGTTAAGCTTGTACCACCGTATACATACGGATTACCAACGTACTTTTTAGCAAATGTTACAAGGTTTGATCTAATATCTGTCGTTGTTGCGCTTTCAGCTACTACGGGTTTTTCTGCTGTTACGATCACTTGACTGGCATCAACAGGTTGTACAAATTCACCGTATATAAATGCAATTTTATTATTTGCTAAAGTAATTTTATACCAGTCGCCTTCCTTAGAAGCTATTATAATTTTGTCGCCGGTATTGAATTTATCTAAAATGGAGGAGGAAGTACTTGGACCACTTCTTACATTAACACGATCACCAGTTACTTTTCCTTCTGTACTTCCGAATGCGTTTAGACTTGTAAAAAGACTAAAAACCATAGTTAGTAAAAAGATTTTGAAATACATTTTTTTGTTCATAAAAACCCCCTAAAACTATTTTGATGTCAATTGTTGTAAAAGTTATTAACAACTTATTACAAAACTATTATATAATAATGACGTAAAAAAGTCAAGCCTTCTGGAAAAATTAGAGAATTGTAATATCTTTGTAGCTATAGCACTTGATAAGAAGACCTTTTGTCGGTATACTTGGTATACTAGAATATAATTATGGAAGAATATAAAAAGTGTAGAAAGAAAGAGGTTAAACATTTATGAAAGAATTAATAGATAAACTATACGTAAATAATTCTTTAACGAGAGAAGAATTGCGAAGGTTACTTGACAATATTAAGGAAGAAGACATTGCATATTTACAAGAAAAAGCTATAGAAACACGAAAAACTCACTATGGAACCAAAGTGTTTATGCGTGGATTAATTGAATTTACGAACTTCTGCGCAAGGGATTGCATTTATTGCGGTATTAGAAAATCAAATAAAGCAGCAGATCGTTATAGACTTTCTAAAGAACAAATACTAGAATGCTGTCAAATAGGACATGACTTAGGCTACAAGACATACGTACTTCAAGGTGGAGAAGACCCATATTATACTGATGAACGAGTAATAGATTTAATTGAAAGCATTAAGGCTGAATTCCCTGAATGTGCAATTACTTTATCTATTGGAGAAAAGTCTTACGAAAGCTACAAGAAGTTCTACGATGCAGGTGCTGATAGATACTTACTTAGACATGAAACAAATTCTAGACATTTATATGAAGCACTACATCCAGACATGTCTTATGATAACCGTATTAGGTGCCTAGATGATTTGAAGAAAATTGGTTTCCAAGTAGGTGCTGGCTTCATGGTTGGACTACCAGGCCAAACCAATGAAGACTTTATCAATGATTTGTTTTACTTGAAAGAGTTAGATCCAGAAATGGTTGGAATAGGTCCGTTTATTTCACAGAAGGATACACCATTAAGCGATGAAAAGTCAGGTACTGCAGATATGACATGCATTTTACTTTCAATCATACGATTGATGATTCCAAAGGTATTGCTACCAGCTACCACAGCTCTTGGCTCAATCGATAAAAAAGGCAGGGAACTTGGAATTAAGTCGGGTGCCAATGTAGTTATGCCGAACTTATCACCTACAAATGTTAGAGATAAGTATGCATTATATGATGGGAAAATTTGTACGGGTGACGAAGCTGCTCATTGCAGACATTGTATTGAAGGCAGAATTCGCTCAGTTGGCTTTGAAGTAGACATGAGTCGAGGAGACCACACGGATTATCATAAATAACCAATGATACGAGCTCAATTAGTTCCTGTTTTGAGCTCGTTTTTTCTTTGTCAAAATGATTTTGTTTTTTTGAATAAAGTTATCAAGAAATTGTGTTGTTTTCAAAGACAATATAAGACATTCTATGATATAATTATCATGTATGATTTACTATAGATGTTTTACAGAAGGAAAAAATGAAATGATAACCTTGAGACAAGCAATAAACCAAGAAGAACTTGAAAAAGCATTTAAAATAAGGAAAACAGTTTTTGTCATTGAACAGGGTGTAAGTGAAGAAATTGAATATGACGGAAATGACAATAAGGCAATACATATTCTTGCGTATGAAGGTGAACAACCAGTTGGATGTGCAAGAATGTTACCTATGGAACATGGTGTAAAAATTGGTAGAGTTGCTGTTCTTAAGCCTTATAGAGGCAAAGGTATAGGCCAAAATATGTGTGATTCTTTAACATATATTGCAAGAGAGATGAAAATTGAATATGTTTACCTACATGCACAAGCAAGCGCAAAGTCCTTTTATGAGAAAATTGGATTTACAGTAGCAGGTGATGGCTTTTATGAAGCTGATATACTACATTATAAGATGGAAAAAACACTATAACAGAGCGCTAGTGGAGGAAGGATATGAATAATACAATCATTATTGGAATCGCAGGTGGAACAGGTTCAGGCAAAACAACATTAGTAAAAAAGCTTAAGGAAGAGCTAGGTGATGAAGTATTAACCTTAACGCATGATCACTATTATAAAGCGAATAGTCACTTACCCATTGAAGAAAGAGCATTATTAAATTATGACCATCCTAATTCCTTCGATACAGAAAGCTTCGTAAATGATTTATTAAAGTTAAAAGCAGGTTTACCAATTGAAAGACCCTGTTATGATTTTTCGCAGCATACAAGATCCAATGAAATTGTAATAGAAGTACCTACAAAGGTTATTATCGTTGAGGGTATTTTAATTTTTGAAAATATCGAATTAAGAAACATCTTCGATATTAAAGTTTTTGTTGATACAGATGCAGATGTAAGAATTATCAGAAGGCTTCTTCGAGATGTTAAGGAAAGAGGAAGAGAGCTGGACACAGTAATCAGTCAGTACTTAAATACTGTAAAAATAATGCATGAAGAATTTGTAGAACCCTCCAAAAAGCATGCAGATATCATTATTCCTCAAGGCGGTTATAATAAAGTAGCATGCTCCATGTTATTAGATAAAATTAGAGTTCTATTAATTGATAAATAGTTACATATAAATATAGAGGTGAAAAAATGAGTACAATTAGTGGAAGTGGTTGTGAGCTTCTCAGACCCTTAAGTGATAGAAAACCACTAGAGGAAATTGAAAGAAGTCTTATTAAGACATATAGGTCCCAAATATGGTCTAAGTTTGTGAAGGCAATTAAAGAGTTTAAGTTGATCGAAAAAGGCGATAGAATTGCAGTAGGTATCTCAGGTGGAAAAGATAGTTTACTTATGGCAAAATTATTTCAAGAAATTCAAAGACATGGTAAGATCCCTTTTGAGCTTGAATTTATAGTAATGGATCCAGGATATTATATTACCAATAAAGAGCTACTTGAAAACAATTGTGAGTATTTGAATATTCCAATTCGTATTTATGAATCTGGAATTTTCAAGGTTGTTGATAAAATAGCCAATGACTACCCGTGCTACATGTGTGCTAAAATGCGTAGAGGTTTTTTATATGCCAAGGCTCAAGAATTAAATTGTAACAAGCTAGCATTAGGACATCATTTTAATGATGTAATTGAGACAACACTGATGAATGTTTTATATGCTGGTTCCTTCCAAACAATGCTCCCTAAGCTAAAGTCTCTTAATTTTGAGGGGTTAGAACTTATAAGACCTTTATATTATGTTGAAGAGGAGCATATTAAGAATTTTACTGTTAATGCGGGCTTATCTCCATTGAACTGCGGTTGTGTTGTTGCAGCTAAAAAAACCTCGAGTAAACGTAGAGAGATCAAAGATTTAATCAAACAGCTTAAGGAAACATCAGAAGATGTTGATAAATGTATATTAAAGGCTGCTCATAATGTGAATTTAAATTGTATTGTGGGATGGAAAAAAGATGGGCAGAAGCATTCTTATATCGATGAATACGAAGAAATCAAATAAATGGAGGGATTGCCAGAGACTTTAGAAACTGATGATGATATTATAATAATTATCGCTAAGAAATAATCAAACCAGGAGGATATTCGGTGAAAATAACAACAGACAATCAAACCAGTGTAGACAATGTGTTTGATCAAGCAAATGAAGAAGGAAGAAGTATATTATTTGAACATGAAGTATATCAAATTCTTAACGGTATTGGTTTAGACATTCCTAAGTATCATTTCTTAAAGGTTTCAGAGGAAGTAACTGCAGACATACTTTCAAGCTTTGGAGATGAAGTTATTGTCAAAATTGTTTCTTCAGACATTGCCCATAAGCAAAAGGTTGGTGGAGTAAAAAAAGTTAAAAATTACGAACCACTATTTGTTCAATTTGTGTTAGAAAAAATGAAGGAAGAAGTGTTATCTCATTATAGTGAAGAGAACAAACCACAAATTAACGGATTTCTAATTGTAGAGCTAGTAGATTTCAAACAAAGCATTGGATATGAAATATTACTAGGCGTGAAAGATGATCCATCCTTTGGACCAGTTGTTACACTAAGCAAGGGTGGAGATGATGCGGAATTTTTTGCTAAATATTATGACAAGGCTAATCTGCTTTTACCTCAATTAAGCTATGAAGAGGCTCAAAACATTACGAATAAACTAAATATCAAACATAAATTTAAAAGCATCGGTCATGAAGAATACCTAGATTTCATTGCGAAAGCAGCTTCGGTTATAAGTTCATTGGCACATCATTATTCCTATATTCACGGAGAAAGACCAAAGTATTTTATCAAAACAATGGATATAAATCCTTTCGTTATTACTAAGGATAATAGATTTATCGCAGTAGATGGATACATTGAATTTGAAAAGGCAGCTGACAGTAAGAAATATTTACCACATGTGAACACTCTTAATATTAAGTCCTTCTTTAATCCTAAGGGTATTGCTGTTATTGGTGTATCTTCAGACCCAACTAAATACAGTATGGGAAGAGAAATTGCGAGATTACTTCATGACTTAAGAAGAGATGATCTTTATTGTGTTAACATGAGAGGCGGAGAAGCAGTACTTGGTAATCAAACATATACTTTATATGAATCAATTGAAGATATTCCAGCTGATATCGAAATGGTAGTTTATGCGGCTCCAGCAAAACATATTACTTCTTTCTTTGCTAACTTAAAAGGGAAAGGACCTAAATCCGTTGTTCTTATACCTGGAATTTCTCAAGATATTGATTATAATAGTTTTACAGAGGAATTAAATAAAGTAATACCAACGGATGTTAGAATCATTGGACCTAATTGCATGGGTGTTTTTTATGGTGAAGACGAACATCAACTTGGTGTTAATACACTTTTTATTGATGAAGAAAGACTGCATTTGGCAGTTTCTGAACATAGCAACACAGCCTTGCTTACTCAAAGTGGTGGAATGGCAATCACCTTAATTGATAAAATGCCAAATGCTCCAATATTCAAATCCATAGTCAGCTTTGGTAACAAATATGATGTTAAGATTACTGACTTAATTAAATATTTTAATGAAGATGCACAAATCAAAGTAATTGCACTTTATATTGAAGGCTTTGCGCCAGGTGAAGGAAGAGTGTTCTATGATTTGATGAAAGAAGTGCATAAACCTGTGATTGTATATAAATCAGGAAGAACTGATGTAGGCGCTAAAGCGGCAGCTTCTCATACTGCAGCAATGACTGGAGATTATGATGTATTTGAAGCGGCTTGTAAACAAGCAAAGGTACTACTCATTGATGATACAGAAGCTTATCACGATAGTGTGAAAGCCTTTGCCTTATTGGCAAATAAAAAGGTTACAGGGAATAAAGTTGCAGGTGTATTAAATGCTGGATTTGAAGCTACAGTTGCTTCGGATGAGTTAGGTATACTTGAACCTGCTATTTTCTCCAAAGCTACACAAGAACGTATTGACAGCATCAATAAACTTGGTCTTGTTAATACGAGCATGTCAATCTTAGACGTTACACCTATGACTGATGATATATTGTTTAAGGATTTTATTGAAGCTGCGTTACAGGATGATGCAGTTGATTGTGTATTCGTCGGAATTGTTCCTCACGTTGAAAACATTAAAGCGACTCCAAATACCTGTAATGATGAAAACAGTTTAGCCAATCTTATCGTTAGGTTAACAAAAAAATATGATAAGCCATTGGTTGTTTCGGTAAATGGTGGAGAATATTACGGTGATTTTGTTGATATTATGGAAAAGGCAGGAATTCCTGTTTATGCAGATGTTAGAGCGGCGGTGAAGTCATTAGAACGTTTTGTAAAATATCATTTGCAAACATAGATTTCTAAGTGTAAATAAGTGAGTTGAAAAGGTTCTTTTAATCAATTGATTAGAGGAACCTTTTTACATATACACTATAATAATTAGTTTCTTGTGTTATTGAAGATGGACTTGTTGTGTGTTATTCTAAAAATAAAAATATGTATAGGAGATTTGAAAAATGAATTTAATTAAAACGGCGCTACTTGCTTCAGCTAAAATTCTTCCATTAGAGAAAGTGTTGAGGATGCTTAGTTGAAGATAAAAAATAATGTTCTATTTTTAGGTATCTTATATTCCACAATATTCGGCTTCTCTTTTATGTTTACCAAACTTACACTAACGCATGTTCATGATATTTATCATATGTTAGCCTTTAGATTTCTAATTGCTTTTGTGGTTATGACAGTATTATTACTATTTAAAGTAATAAAAGTAAGTTATCGGGGAAAGAACCTTAAAATGCTTTTTTTACTTGGTTTGTTTCAACCGATTATATATTTTATATTTGAGACGAAAGGAATACAATTGCTACCATCTTCTCAAGCGGGAATCATGATAGCGTGTGTTCCGGTAGTTGTAATCGTTTTTGCTATTATTTTTCTAGATGAAAAGATATCTTTCATGAGATTCACATTTATTATGCTTTCTGTAATTGGTGCTATTGTAATTAATTCAAACAATCTCATTGGGGGAAATATCAAAGGTATTGTATTTCTGCTGATCGCTGTCTTTGCGGCAGCTATATATAATGTTATTTCAAGAAAACTTCACTTAGAATTTACTTCTATAGAAATGACTTATTTAATGATGGGATTTGGAGCTATTGTATTTAATGTGATTAGCTTGGGAATACATATCAGTAATGGAGTTTTACAAGATTACTTTAAGCCATTAATTAGCCCCCAAGCTCTATTAGGATTTTTATACTTGAGTATATTATCGTCAATTGTTGCATTCTTTGTGTTGAACTATACATTATCAAAGGTTGAAGCATCTAAAGTTGCAGTGTTTGCTAACTTTACGACTGTAATTTCTGTACTAGCTGGAGTATTGCTTTTAAATGAAGTATTTAAACCACAACAATTAATAGGCGGTGTGATGATATTGGTTGGAGTATATTTCACTCAAAGGACGACATAGTAAACATTTGTCTATCAACATTTGACTTGCTAAATATTACACATTATGCTAATATAAGTAATTGAATAAATAAAGACTTTGATGATAATTATAGAGAATAAACTTGAGTTGAATTGTGATTATAATCGTCTCTATGCTAAGCATAGAGACTTTGTTATTTACTAGGAAATCTGATAAAAATATAAGGGAGGTTCTTTCATGGCTATTATATACAACCATAAAGAAATCGAAAAAAAATGGAAAGCTGTATGGGATAAAGACCCAGTGAACAAACCATCAAAAGATAAAGAAAACTATTATTGCTTAGATATGTTTCCTTATCCTTCTGGAAGTGGGCTTCATGTTGGACATTGGAGAGGTTACGTATTAAGTGATGTGTGGAGTAGATACAAGGTTTTGCAAGGATACTATGTATTACATCCAATGGGATGGGATGCCTTTGGTTTACCAGCAGAAAACTATGCAATTAAAATGGGGGTTCATCCTGCAAAAGCTACTGCAGAAAATGTAGAGAACTTTAAAAAGCAATTAAAGGAAATTAGCGCAATATATGATTGGGATAAAGAGGTAAATACTACAGATCCTAATTTTTATAAATGGACGCAATGGATTTTTGTTAAGATGTTTAAGGAAGGCCTAGCTTACGAAAAGCAAATGCCAATTAACTGGTGCCCTGATTGTAAAACAGGTTTGGCTAATGAAGAAGTAGTAAACGGTGAATGTGACCGTTGTAGTTCAAAAGTAACGAAAAAGAATTTGCGTCAATGGATGCTTAAGATTACTGCGTATGCTGAAAGATTATTGGAAGACCTTATTCCGTTGGAATGGCCAGACAAGGTTAAAAAAATGCAAACAGATTGGATTGGTAAATCCTATGGTGCAGAAATTGATTTCACCTTAGAAGGTGTAGATGAAAAGATTAAAGTTTTTACAACAAGACCAGATACTCTTTATGGTGCAACCTTTATGGTATTAGCACCTGAACACGAAGTAATAAAAGCAATAACCACTGAAGGCCAAAGTGCAGAAGTTGAAAATTATGTATTTATGTCCTCTATGAAATCCTCAGTAGATCGTTTACAGGACAAAGAAAAAACAGGGGTTTTCACGGGTAGATATGCAATTAATCCACTGAACGGAGCAAAACTTCAAGTTTGGGTTTCAGATTATGTATTAGCGGATTATGGAACTGGCGCAATTATGTGTGTTCCAGCTCATGATGAAAGAGACTTTGCCTTTGCGAAAAAGTTTGAATTACCTATTATTCAAGTCATTATTCCAGAAGGCCAAGATTTAATAGAGCTTGAAGAAGCTTATATCGGCGATGGTATTATGGTAAACTCAGATGTTTTTGATGGTATGAAAGCATCAAAAGCAAAGGAAGCAGTAGCGGCTTATTTAGAAGAACATGGCATTGGTAATAAAACAACAAATTATAAATTAAGAGATTGGGTATTTTCAAGACAACGTTATTGGGGAGAACCAATTCCAATTATACATTGTGAAAAATGTGGTGCTGTAGCAGTGCCAGAGGAAGAGCTTCCAGTACTATTGCCTGAGGTTGAATCTTATCAACCAACAGGAACTGGTGAATCTCCACTTGCTGCAATTACGGAATGGGTTAATACTACTTGCCCAGAGTGTTCAGGACCAGCAAAGAGAGAAACAAATACAATGCCTCAATGGGCTGGCTCCTCCTGGTATTTCTTAAGATATGTTGATGTTAATAATGATAAAGAGTTAATTTCTAAGGAAAAAGCAAAAGAATGGGTGCCTGTTGATATGTATGTTGGCGGTATTGAACATGCGGTACTTCATCTGCTTTATTCAAGATTTTATACGAAGTTTTTATATGATATTGGTGTTGTAGACTTTTCTGAACCCTTTACGCGTTTATTCAATCAAGGCATGATTTGTAAAAATGGTGCAAAAATGAGTAAATCAAAAGGCAATGTAGTTTCACCCGATGAATTGGTTGCTAGATATGGTTGTGATTCCTTAAGAATATATGAATTATTTGTTGGACCACCGGAACTAGACTCTGAGTGGGATGATAGAGGAATCGAAGGAGTTTATCGATTTATCAATAAAGCCTGGAACTTACTAAACGATAATATAAATAAGCAAGCAACAACCACTAAAGAACTAGAAAAAGTTAAAAATCAAATGATTTATGATATCACTACTAGATTAAATAGTTTCCATTTTAATACAGGGATCAGTGCTTTTATGGAATACACAAACAAGCTAGTAGACATTTCAAAAAATCATGGTGGCGTAGATTATAAAACACTTGAAGCATTTACAATATTGCTTTCACCATTCGCACCACATATGGCTGCAGAAATGTGGGAAAAGCTTGGACAAACAAAGAGTGTATTTGAAAACAGCTGGCCAACTTATGATGAAGAGAAAATGAAGGAAGACGAAATCGAAATGCCAGTACAAGTCAATGGTAAGGTAAAAGGAACGATCGTCATTGGTATTGAAGAAGGAAAAGATTCTGTTCTTTCAAAGGCAAGAGAATTGGTTTTATCTAAAATTGAAGGATGTACAATAGTAAAAGAAATATATGTTCCTAATAAAATAATTAATATTGTAGTAAAATAGTTAGTGGGGGAGACGAGTTCTCCCCTATTAAAATTCAGCAGGTAAGGAGGTTCCCGTTCGTGTCAGATAAAAGGAAAGAAATACTAGGTTCAATGGACATCAAGAAATCATTATTAAAATTAGCGATACCAGCAATCATAGGTATGCTCATTAATGCTATCTATAATGTTATTGATAGAATTTTCGTTGGAAAGTTAGGTACAGAAGCCTTAGCTGCTACGAATGTTGTATTTCCTTTATTTGCATTAATTGGAGCAGTAGGATTAACCTTTGGTATTGGTGCTGGTTCTTATGTATCAAGATTATTAGGACAAGGTAATAAAGAGCTTGCACAAAGAGCTGCGTCAACCGCGATATTTTCTAGTATGATGTGTGGATTCATTTATACCTTAATTGGGTTGTTCTTTATCGTTCCAATATTGAAGTTCTTTGGTGCATCTGATACAGCCATGGCCTACGCAGTAGATTATGGTAAATATCTTACGATGGGTGCTATTTTTACTATGATGAATATGACTATGAATAATTTGCTGCGTTCTGAAGGTAGCCCTATGATGGCAATGCTTGCTATGTTAGCGGGTGCATTGACAAACATTGTGCTTGATCCAATATTTATTTTTGTATTAGATATGGGAATTGCTGGTGCAGCGATTGCAACGGTTATTTCTCAAATGCTTTCAACAGTATTGCTGATTTCATATTATTTGAGTGGTAAGAGTTCTCTGAGGATCAATGTTAAATTGATTACTTTTTCAAGAAGTTTGTATGCGCAAATTATGAAAATTGGGACACCAACCTTTTTGCGACAAGTATTAGCAAGCTTATCCCTTGTAATTGTAAATCACGCCGCTAGACAATTTGGAGATAGTGCTCTTGCGGGTATGGGTATTGTAAATATCGTTTTCTTAATTGCTTTTTATGTATTATTTGGCTTTAACCAAGGCTTTCAACCGCTTGCAGGATATAATTACGGCGCAAAAAATTATAAAAGACTGGGCGAAGCGATTAGAATTGCCATTATTTGGGCAACACTCTACTGTGTTATCATTACAGTAATATTTTCAGTTTTTACAACAACAATTGTCGGAGTATTTTCTGTGGATTCTGAAGTAATCGAAATCGGAACAAAAGGGATAAGAGCATTTTCAGTGTTATTACCTTTTATGGGCTTTATTATTATAATTACAGGCCTATATCAAGCGTTGGGACGTGCAACAGGATCAGCAGTTTTATCTCTATCAAGACAAGGATTATTTTTAATTCCAACCGTTCTTATTTTACCTAGAATTTTTGGGCTTAATGGTGTTATTTATTCACAGTTGGTTGCAGATTTCTTAACTCTCATAGTGGCAAGTATATTCACGATACACATTATGAAGAAATTAAAGCACGAAGAATTGGACATGCTGAAAGGGTCATAATTATTTATTTCCTATTGAAATTAGTCGAATTATATACTATGATGATACATGATACAATGAAAAATAGGAAAAGGAAGTGACTTATGAAAAAGCTTGTATTAATCACTGTTGTTTTGTCACTTATTTGTATTGGTATCGTCGGTATCATTATTCTGATAAATAATCGTTTAGAAGAAGCTGCACATGCGATTGAAATCCAGGACACAAATAATAACAATGATGATAATGAGGATCAAGACATAGTAGAAGATAACGATGACGATGAAAATCAAGACGAAGAATCAGAAGATAATAACGATAATCAAGACATCAATGAAGAAGAATTACATAATGATAGTAATATAGATGAAATTAAAGAATTCGTAGGTGAAGAGGTGTATAATTTTGATGCAGGACAAATACTGCAGGTAGAGAATCAAGATTCCTTACATGTTCTTGTTAATAAGAAAAATGAACTTGATTCAAATTATGAACCTAATGATCTTGTCGTTCCAGAGGTTAAATTTTCATTTGATGGGAACGATCAAAAAAAACAAATGAGGTCAGTTGCAGCAAATGCATTAGAAGAATTAATAAATGGAGCACTGGAGAATGACTATAGGTTAGTTGCAGTGTCTGGATATAGATCCTATAATCGTCAACAAACTATTTACCAAGGAAATGTTGACAGGATGGGTGAAGAGGCTGCGAATAAGGTAAGCGCAAAGCCGGGTCAAAGCGAGCACCAGACGGGTCTTGCAATGGATGTAAGCTGTGAAAGTATTGGATATTCCTTAGAAGAATCACTAGGAGACTTGCCAGAAGGAAAATGGCTTGCTAAAAATGCACATGCATATGGCTTTATCATAAGATATCCAAAAGATAAAACAGATATTACGCAATATAATTATGAACCATGGCATGTAAGATATGTTGGTAAAGCGTTAGCAACCTATTTATATGAAAATGATTTAACCTTAGATGAATTTTATGAACAAATAAATAATGAATTCTAACGAATAAAACAATTTGAGAAAGAGGAAGTTAATGGATAAGAAAACTACAAAAGAAAGCGAAGTACGTATGACGGAATTGGTGCTTCCTAATGATACCAATTTGATTGGTAATTTATTAGGTGGAAGACTTATGTATTGGGTTGATATTGTAGGTGCATTAGCTGCTTCACGTCATTGTCGTAATGTTGTTGCTACAGTACAAGTGGATAGCATTGATTTTAAGAATCCTATTAAAAGAGGGGATATGGTAGAATTATTTGCAAAGTTAACTTGGGTAGGAAGAACATCCATGGAGGTAAAGGTCACTGTTTATTCAGAGAATTTATTTACAGGAGAAAAGATTTTAACAAATGAAGCCTATTTGGTTTTTGTATCTTTAGATCGACATAGAAATCCTGTTAGAGTGCCGGGATTATTGCTAGAAACTGAGGATGAGATGGTAGAATGGGAGAAAGCAATTGCTCGAAAGGCCTATAGGATGAAAAACAAGTAGTATATTAGAAGGGATATATATATGATTAACGATTCAACTCCAAGAAAAGATGGTTTTAGAATGCCTGCTGAATTTGAAGAGCAAAAACAAGTGTTTTTGCTCTGGCCAGAGAGAAAAGATGTTTGGCATCATGAAGCGAAAAGTGCACAGAAGGTTTTTACTGAAGTTGCCCACGCAATAGCAAGGTTCGAAGAAGTAACGGTAGGTGTATCTGAAGAACAGTATGAGGACGCTATGAGAAAATTAGGTCCAAATGTCCGTACTGTAATTATGCCTCACGATGATGTATGGACTAGAGATGTGGGGCCAACTTTTGTTATCAATGACAAAGGTGATACCAGAGGCATTGATTGGGATTTTAATGCATGGGGTGGTATTGATGAAGGTGCATATTATCCTTGGGATAAAGACGGTAGTGTTGCAGCGAGTATAATTACATTAGAGAATGTGGAAAGCTATAGGACTGAAAACTTTGTACTCGAAGGGGGATCTATCCATGTTGACGGTGAAGGAACCCTTTTGACAACAAAAGAATGTCTTCTTAACAAAAATCGAAATCCTCATCTTACACAAGAGGAAATTGAGGAATACTTAAGAGCTTATTTAAATGTTGAAAAGATTATTTGGCTTAATCAAGGACTTTTTAATGATGAGACTGATGGACATATTGATAATATTTGTTGTTTTGCTCGTCCAGGGGAGGTGATTTTATCTTGGACGGATGACGAAAGTAGCCCCAATTATGAAATATGTAGAAGTGCCTATGAGATATTAAACAATTCCATAGATGCAAAAGGCAGAACGATAAAAGTCTATAAACTAGAATTACCACAACCAATATTTGTTACAAATGAGGAGGATGATGGAATCCTTCAGTCTGCAGATGCTACAAGATTTTCTACAGATGAACCACTTCCAGCTTCCTATGTTAATTTTCTTTTTTGCAATCATTCGATTATTATGCCGATTTTTAATGATCCAAAAGATGAATTAGCAATAAAAACCTTAAAAGAAATATTTCCGGATAGAGAAATTGTCACCATATACTCAAGAGAAATTATTTTAGGTGGAGGGAATATACATTGTATTTCCCAACAACAACCTAAATAAAGGAGGATTTAATATTATGAGAGAAGTAATTGTTGCCGCTACACAAATGAAATGTTCTAGTGTAGTCAGTGAGAATATAATAAAAGCTGAGAAATTAATACGAGAAGCTGCTGATAAAGGAGCAAAGATCATTCTCGTTCAAGAGCTTTTTCAAAATCTCTATTTTTGCCAAGTACAGATTGAGGAATATTTTAAGTTAGCAAAAAGTGTTGAAGAAGATGAAGGAATTATACACTTTAAAAAATTGGCAAAGGAATTACAGGTTGTATTACCAATCAGCTTTTTTGAGAAAAAGCACAATGCTTTTTATAATTCTGTTGCAGTTATAGATGCTGATGGGGAATATCTTGGAACCTATAGAAAAACGCATATTCCAGATGGTCCTGGTTATTGTGAAAAGTTTTATTTTACACCAGGAGATAGTGGAATTAAGGTTTTTACAACGAAGTATGCAACAATCGGGATTGGTATTTGTTGGGATCAATGGTTTCCTGAAAGTGCAAGAGCGTTAACTCTGCAAGGTGCAGAAATCATATTATATCCTACAGCAATAGGCTCAGAGCCTTCAAAACCAGAATATGATTCAAAGGATCATTGGCAAAGAGTAATGCAAGGACATTCAGCGGCAAATATTATTCCAATAATAGCCTCTAATAGAGTAGGATATGAGAAAATTGAAGAATCAGAAATTACCTTTTATGGTTCATCTTTTATAACGAACGGGATAGGAGAAAAAATTGCTGAGTTAGGAAGAACAGAAGAAGCAGTAATTACGGCAACCTTTGATCTAGATGCAATAGCAGAACTACGAAGCTTTTGGGGCTTTTTCCGAGATAGAAGACCATCTATGTATGCAAGTTTGTTAACGAAAGACGGAGAATAGGGTATAGAACGCAGAAATGAAGGCGTGGAGACGTTCTAAGGCTATTATTTACTTAGCCTTGAAACGTCGCCATGCCTTATTTTGTTTGTTATTTAACGCGGCGCAGCTGATTTTCTTGTGTCTATTTTTTTTGCTTATTCCTGTAGTTCTTGGTTTACATATTCCTGAGCATATTTCCAATCATATCGATTTTGCTTTTTTCTTCCTCGTTTAAATTTACCTTAAGGAGATCTATGAGTAAGCCAGATTCTTCTTTAGTAAAAGACAACCCCTTACTTCTCATTTCCATTCCATAAGTAAATAAAACTTGTAATCTTTCATCTGCATTTTTTTTGTTCAGATCATTAAATAGTTTGGATATTATTTCGAGCTTTTGTTTATCAATTTTTCTAAAAGCATCTTCATCAAACATCTTTGAGTAAATATCTATGTCAATCACCTTCCTTTTCATCAATAATTTTATTAACCATCTTCATAAATTGATTATAACCATCATTGTCATGCGTAGCTTCTTTTTGTATATTATCAGGTTCTTGGCCATGAGATTGAAGCAACTTTGGATTGTTCTTATAATTTTCCATGGTTGTTTGCATATTTAAAAGAGATATGATCATATTCAGCTTTTTCTGTTGTGGTTCATCACAACAATTTCTGATATCACTTAAAAAACCAAGCGTATTTAACTCTTTTTTTTGCTGAAAGGTAGTATGTAGTTCGGAAGAAGGACGAAATACGTCCATGGTTTTTCTAAACTCTAATAGCTTAATTAACATTGCGAAATTTTTCTGATAAGGATAATCAAAGTATGGTAAGGTGGCTTTCATAATGCGAAGATCTTGATTGTTCACTATTTTATCAATTGGTGGAACCTCAGGAGGTGTTATTTTTTCTTGATTCTGAGACAGTGTTTGTGCCATTTTTATTACTTCAGTAAAATCCATATTGGAATTATGTTCATTCATACGTTTCTCCTTCATATTAGGATATACAATAGTCTATGTAACTGGATAAAACTTTTTGACTACTTTCAATAGAGTATTACATATATTAAATTAAAAACAGCTAGAATAAGGTGACCAAATGGAAATGAAAGATCACATCATTATTGATGGCAACGCTGTCTATGAAATAGATGACGACTGTAAAAATAAAATACAAGCAACAAGTACGCATCAAGATACGGATGTAATACTTCAACTTTTAATGATATTGTTAATGTTGTAATATGTATTTGGTGGGGTTAGAGATAAAATCTCAGAGACCCCACCAATGCTTAAGTAAAAAAGATATGTTCTACGATCAATTACTTGGCTCCTAGTTAAATAACATTAACATTAAGAGTAAAAAGAAAATATTATTGTCGCCAAAACCACCGCCACCGCCAGGACCATGACCGGGACCACCTAAGAACCCACCACAACCCGAGCCTCCACTAAAAAGTAACAAGAAGAAAAGCAAAAACATCATTGAGTTATCCATTCCGTCGCCTGCTGGAAACATACTAGCATTCATATCGCTCATATCAGCACTCCTAATTCTATTCATAATATTTTATGAGTCAAGAGTTGAAACTATGATTAAATATCATGATATGCTTAGAATAAGAATTGATACAAATTGAAATTTGGGGGAATGAATAAACAATTTTGAAGAAATGATGCAAACGCAAGAAAAGCTATTGGCAAAATTACCAATAGCCCAGTAGTGCATCATTTGTTAGATAGTGGTGGCGTTCCATCCCAAGATGAAGGAACAGTAGTGCCATTTACATCATCATGATTAGATAGCGGTGGTGTTCCATGCCAAGATGAAGGAACAGTAGTACCATTTATTTTATCAGTATTAGTGAATGGTGGGGTTCCATCCCATGATGAAGGAATAGTTGTTTCATTTACATCATCATTATTAAATGGCGGTGGGGTCCCATGCCATGATGAAGGAACGGTAGTACCATTTACATCATCATGATTAGATAGAGGTGGTGTTCCGTGCCATGAGGCAGGAACAGTAGTACCATTTACTTCGCTCGTATCAAAAGGGCCGGTAGATTCATTGGGATTAACTGTTTTGTGTGGTGTAATAGACTCGTTATTAGAATTCATAATTTTCACCTCTTTTTTAAATAATCTGATATATTACAAATAAATATCTGTAAATCAGTTGAATCAGAAAGTCGGGAAGACTTTCTCAAAGAACAATAGTTGCGTAATAAAACGCTTATTTGTTCTACTCATTATTATTCATCAAAGTGTAAATAAAGATGCATGCAATTGTAAAAATATATCGTTAGAGAGTTTGCAAATATAAGGGAAAATGTATTTGCGTCAAGGTTCATAATAAAAAAATAAGATTGGGTACTGATCTTTAGACATAGAATACAAAACAATCTACACACAATAATAAAAACTATGGAGAATAAATAAAGAGTTTGAATTTTTCACAAAAACTGGCTTTAATGACAAAATATATTGACAAATCTCACAATCAGTTTATACTTTACAGTATACAATTCTGCATTTTGTCTAAAATGCATGACAAAGGGATAAATGGGTGGGATTAGGAGAGTAGAAATATCTAGTTAATCCCCATTAAAAATAATTAAATAATAGAAACTGAGAGTCTTATTGGATTTTTTAATAAGTCTATTTAGTTATTTGCAAAAATGCAATAATTTGAACCTTAGCCAATTAACGAAACAAGTTAATGGCTTATCAATTGTCTGTAAAATTATGACCAAGCAAATTAATTATTAGAATGTAAAGGAGGAAAAAGATTATGAATATTTGGAAAGGATTTAATAGAATTTATTGTTAGTTTTTGTTTTATTTATGGATGCAGGAATGGGGTTGGGTAGTAGTAATGGGGAGCCATACTAAAAGTCGTATAGCTCCTATTTCTTAACAAAGGAGATTTGGAAATTTTAAGTAGACAACTTAATAATTTACCCAGAGAAAAATCATTTGGACTTTCTCACAATAAAAACAATCCCCTTGCTACTATAACTCTGTTTGCATTGCTTATATAATCAGGTGGAAAAGAACGTTTGTACTTGATTGTATGTGCTATGTAAACAACTTATTGTAGCAACAAAATTAAATTGAAACTTAACTAATTAATTATTATATTGATGAGGAGAAAAAGATTATGAGAATTTTGAAAGGATTTAAGAGAACTTTATCGTTTGTTTTAGTACTAAGTATTTTTGCGGGAATGGGTTGGGGGAGTAGTACTAAAAGTTATGCAGCTACGGCAACACAGTATACGTTTGAATCAATAGCTGGTGGATATGAATTTGCAGTTGGTTTAAAAACAGACGGAACGGTTGTATCTGTTGGGACTAACAATGTTAACCAAAGCAATTCGGTTCTCACATGGACAAATATAGTGCAAATATCAACTGGGATACAGAGTGTTACTGGGTTAAAGTCAGATGGAACAGTCGTAATGGGTGGGGATATTCCTCAAATATATACATCTGGTTGGACAAGTATAGTTCAAGTTTCAGCTGGATCACAACATGTAGTGGGGCTGAAGTCCGATGGAACTGTTGTGGCTGGTGGGTTTAATACATATGGTCAATGTGATGTTAATGGATGGACAAATATTATACAGATAGTAGCAGGGAATCATTTTACATTAGGATTAAAGGCTGACGGAACAGTAGTAGCAACCGGATATAACGTTAATGGGGAGTGTAATGTATCTGGTTGGACTAATATTATTCAAATAGCTGCTGGAAGCAATCATTCTATAGGATTATATTCAAATGGAACAGTTGTAGCTACTGGATTGAATTTTTATGGTCAATGTAATGTTGGCGGTTTGTCTAATATAAAACAGGTTTCTGGAGGAGAAAGTCATACACTAGCGTTAGGAACCAATGGTGGAGTAACTTCTGTTGGACATACGGGAAGTGGGCAAGGAAATGTTAGTGGGTGGACAAATATAGTTCAAATATCTGCGGGTGGGTATTTTAATATGGGACTTAAGGCGGATGGAACAGTTGTAGCCGTTGGAGCTAGTTCATTTGGTCAATTAGGGTGTACTAGTTGGACTAACATTAAAACATATAATAATGTTCCAACAATTAATGTAACAACAGCAAATAATCAAACAGTATTAAATTCTATATCTTTAACTGGTACGGTAAGTGATACAGATGAAGGAAATATCATAACTACTAAATATCGCATAGGCAACGGAGCAACGCAAATAGTTGAAGGAACAGTAACAACATCAGGAGCATTCACGACAACAGCAGTTGACACATCTGCCCTAACAGCAGGAAACCACACTCTTAGCGTATGGTCAGAAGATAATAAAGGTGGAGTAAGCGCAATAACAACCAAGAATTTTATAAAACTTGTTGAGTATTATTATGATAAATATAATATAGCAATGCTATGGAATGAGCCTTATTTAGAGTATGCGGGAACGGGTTACGGTAGTTTTAATCAATATCAAGGATATACATTTAATAAATCAAATAATACATTTAGTCCAGTTGGAAATGCAATCGTAAGAAATGCTTCTGAGGGAGCTGTAGGGGAGCTTGCAGGATATCTAGTTGAATCATCTAGATTACTGAGATACTACTATCATACAGGATCCATGTGGAAGGTATACATACAATATACAAGCAATTCTACACAATCACTACAAAAATCAACTCTAAATACAACTAATATTAAAGCCTTTGAAGGTACATACCCAGTTGACGGTCTTCATACTGACAATTACTGGTATGTTCGTGGTGCAGTAGTAAATGATAATCCTACAATAACTATAGCAACACCTACAAACGGAGAGACCTTTTTAGGCAATATATCACTAACAGGTAGTGTTATAGACAATAACGTAGGTAATACGCTTACTACCAAATATAACATAGACGGTGGAGTAACCCAAACAGTAGCAGGAACAGTAACAACTAGTGGAGCATTTACACCAACATCAATAAATGTATCCGCCTTAACATTAGGTGTACATACACTTAACGTATGGGCAGTTGATAATACAGGAAAACAAAGCAATATTTCTTCAATAAACTTTAAGGTTGATGAAGATACAATAATACCTCAAATGGATTCAGTAGATATAACTGCAACGTCTTCAACAATAGATGTAAGAATCGCTGCATCAGATGATAATCTTCCAGCTACTCCTTATACTTATATAATAGATGGACAAGCAAGCGAAAGTATAGCCAGTAATAGCCATACATTTAGTAGCCTAGAAGCAAATAGAAAATATACCGTCGAAGTACAAGTAAGAGACGCTTATGGCAATATTTCTACTTATACAGAAGAAACCTACACTAAGATGCAAACACCAACTATAAGTGTATCAACCATATTGGGCAACCAATTAAAGCTTAATCTATTAGACAATAACTCAGCAACCACACAGTATCAAATCATGTGTAATAATATGTATATAAATGCAATAGGTCAAGAGACAGCAACTCCTATATGGATGACACTACTAGAAAAAAGTGTGATTCTTGAAGGTCTCGAACTTAACACACAATATGCAATTAAAGTAAAAGCGAGAACTAAGCTAGGTCAAGAAACTGCTTTCAGTGAAATTGTTACAGCAAAAATAGATGTAGCATCCCTACTTGACGTTGAAGACCTTAGTGATTCTTTTAAAGTGCTATCTAAAACAGGTAGAGAAGTACAACTTAGCTGGAGTGCACCAATAGATCCAGCTCAAATTAAAAAATATGAACTTTACCGAGATGGTAAATTAGTAGAAACAACTAAAAACACAACATTTACCGACCATAACCTTGACTATGCGACAGCCTACATATACGAAATCAAAGCCTACGATACATCAAACAATATATCTGATTTTGGTGAGCCTTTAAGTGTAATAACCTTAGATGTAGATCAAGTCAGCAAAATCTCATCAGGACAAGTACATAACCTTATGTTAAAAAGCGATGGGACAGTATGGGCATGGGGAGCTAATACTTACGGACAACTTGGTAACGGAACAACAGAATCTAGCAATAGTCCAATAAAAGTAAAAGGATTAGACCATATCATCAATATATTCGCAGGAGATGAGCATAACTTAGCCTTAAAAAGTGATGGAACAGTATGGGCGTGGGGAGTAAATGACTACGGACAACTTGGCAACGGCACGCTAGATGATAAGCACGAACCTATACAAGTAAAGGACATTTATGATGTCATAAGTATGTCAGCAGGATATGCACATAGTATATTCTTAACTAGTGATGGAACTGTATGGGGTTGCGGAATCAATGAAGAGGGGGAATTGGGTGATAATACATTTATATCAAGAAAAGTACCTGTAAAAGCAGTTGAAATAAAAAACGTAAAAGTTATTGCAACAGGAGATCGTCATAATTTAGCAATTAAGCATGATGGAACAGTATGGGCATGGGGAGCAAACAGGTCCGGACAGTTAGGTGATTCAACGCTAGTAGATAAAAATATACCTTTTCAAGTAACAGGATTAGAGGACATAGTCCAAGTAAAAGGGGGTAAAGAGCATTCATTAGCGCTTAAAAAAGACGGAACTATATGGGCATGGGGATATAATGAGCACGGGACACTTGGAGATGGAACAACAATTGATAGATTAGAACCAGTGCAAGTATTAGGATTAGAAAATATAATAGATTTGGATGCAGGAAATAACCATAATATTGCTTTAAAAAATGATAATACCGTATGGACTTGGGGTTTTAACTCTCAGGGAATGCTAGGTAATGGATCATTGAACTTTAGTTCAATACCTGTTCAAGCAATAGGGCTATCAAATGTTGAACAAATCACAGCAGGAGGAGAGTATAACTTCGCTATAACAGCGGATCAAAATGTTTGGTCATGGGGAAAGAATGATTATGGACAATTAGGAAGTGAAAATATAGGTAATATAACCCTACCTCAATTATTAGAAGGGTTTGTCATAGGTACCGTCTTTGACAGCCTAACAGAAGTAGTGTCAGATACATCCCTAATGATTAACTGGTCAGGCGGAGCAGATACTGCAACCTATGAAATGGAACTAAACAACACCATCATAACAAGCACAGAAAGAAACTATCTACAAGTTGATGGTTTACAACCAAAAACAGCCTATACATATCGAATAAGACAAGTAAACTCCATGGGAACAACCGATTGGAGTGAATCAAGAAGCATAACAACCTACGCCCTGCCAACACCTTATTCTTATGAAGGCTTAATAGATGAAACAAAAATAGAAATCAAGTGGGATGCTATCAAAGATGCAACAGCATATGAAATAGAAGTAGATGGACAAGTAATAAATGTAACACCTATAGAGATATCGGGAACGCCTACAGATGGTACAACACCAACAACAACTATAGCACCAGTTCAGATATATACCCACATAAACCTAGAACAAAACACCACCCATAAATATAAAGTACGAGCAATAGGAGCTGAAGGAACCAGTTCCTGGAGCGAAGAAGTACCAGTAACTACACTACCCGTACGCCCAGAATCACCAAATGACTTAAAAGGTTTTTCAACAGATACAGTAGTCAAACTTACCTGGACAGCAGTAGGAGGAGTCATTGGATATGACATTGAGTTAGACAGTGTCATGATAGAAAATGGAACAGAAACCACTTATGAACATACAGACCTAGACCCATATACACAGCATAAGTACCGAATAAGATCAAGAAGTGACCTAATTGAAGGTAACTGGAGTGATTTTTTAACAATCTTTACACTCCCAGGAAAACCAAAAGCACCAGAAAAGATTACCGTATCAACAGTAGGAAAAGTATCAACTATCAACTGGGAATCAAAACAAGGAAGCCTAAGGTATGAAATAGAAGTAGACGGTACAGTCTACAACGTAGGCAATAATACTACCTATATCCATAGAGGTATAACTCTAGGTAAGGAACACCTATATCGAGTTAGAAGTGTTAATAAGATTGGCACAAGTGAGTGGAGTGGTTTCGTAGTAAATAACTCCATAAAAGCCATCAGCACTAAGAAAAAAGATTTAGAACTAGGTTTAACAGCATCTAACATAACAGACTTTAGCCAATACGAATTATCAGTCTTTTATAATAAAGATGTAATTAAAGTAAAAGACCTATGTGCAAAAACAAGTGTATTTGAACTAAGCCCAGGATTCATCGAACAAGAAGGCATTACCATCAAAAGTTTTGAACCAGGAAAAATAACCTTTACAGTAGAAAAAGACATAGAGCTAGGTTATGACTGGACAGGAATCGTAAATAATATCATATTTGATGGACAAGTATCAGGTGGAACTACTATAGATTATACAGTATACATTATACCTAATTAGGGGGGAGAAAAGATGAAATCATTAAAAATAAGTAAAGTGAAAAAGATAATCGCTAAACTAATTAT
The DNA here is from genome assembly GCA_002841625.1 of Firmicutes bacterium HGW-Firmicutes-1. Classification (NCBI taxonomy): domain Bacteria; kingdom Bacillati; phylum Bacillota; species Firmicutes bacterium HGW-Firmicutes-1. The sequence goes on from PHAG01000009.1 coordinate 395,329, forward strand.
TGTATGCTTTATCATAATTAATGTATTTACAGGTGAGCTACTAGCAATGGCATCAACAGCAACACAAAGAGCAATTAACACAGCATATACAAGGTACGCAGCTGGGCAAGAATATCTAAGCATCGATAAGAAACAAATAATAGTAAAGTACAAAGACAATACAAAAGGTACAACTACCAATATTGAAACAACCAAGAAGAACACGCGAGATAAAGTAAAAAGTAACTTAAAGATTAAAAAGTTAGATACAAAAAAGAAGTTTAAAAACCAATACGTAGAAGTACTAGAAATCCAAGAAACAGACAATATAACAAAAGTAGTAGAAGCACTAAAAAAAGACCCAGCAGTTGAATATGCACAACCAAACTATAAGCTGTTTTCTGTAGGAAACATAACAGATAGTGACTTCAAAAACCAATGGGCAATCTATCAAGAAGCAACTACACAAGCAGGAGGAACAACAAAGTACTCACCAACAAATGGTATCAACGTATTACCAGCCTGGGACGCCCTTACCACTAACAATTCCAGCATACTAATAGGCGTACTAGACACAGGAATAGACATTAACCACAAAGACCTAAAAAGCAACATATTTATAAATACCAATGAAATACCAGGAAACGGTATAGACGATGACGGCAATGGTTACATAGACGATGTAAACGGCTGGGACTTTGCAAATAAGGATAACTCTGTCTATGACGATGCTTCAAAGGATAAACATGGAACCCATATAGCAGGAATCATTGCAGCTGATGATAACGGAGTAGGAGTAGTTGGAGTTGCAAAAGATGCAAAAGTGTTACCACTTAAATTTATTAACGGTACATCAGGCTATACCTCAGATGCAATAGAAGCAATAGAATATGCTGGGCACATGGGAGTAGACATTATCAACTGTAGTTTTGGAAGTAGTGACTATAACTACGCCCTCAAAGAAGCAATGGATAAATCAGATATCTTGTTTGTAACAGCGTCTGGAAATAACGGCTTAGACACAGCAACGAATCCAATATATCCAGCCTGCTTTGAGCTAGATAATAACATTTCAGTTGCTGCCTATGACTCAGCTGGAAAGCTTGCAAGCTTTTCTAACTATGGAACTAAAATAGACGTAGCCGCACCAGGAGTAAATATCCTAAGTACTACACCAAATAACACCTATGAACAAATGAGTGGAACCTCAATGGCAGCCCCTCATGTTACGGGTATAGCAGCACTAATAAAAAGTAACTACCAAGACATAAGTACACAAGATGTCAAAAGTAGAATTAAAGGAAACACCGTAAAGATAGAAGCCCTAAGTGGTAAGATATCAACAAATGGAAGAGTAGATGCTTATCAAGCCGCAACAGGTAATGTACAAGTAGTCGAAGAAGAAAAAGAAAAAGAGGAAGAGGAAGAGGAAGAGGAAGAAAAAGAAGACCAACCAAAGGATGGACAATTGAACGTTTTAGCAGCAACAGTAGATCCTAAGCTTTTGGAACAAATACATTATGGAGAAAATGGCGTTAATGCTGCAATAGGTAATTATTCTACCAGCTCAGTAGATATGACCATGGCATCACCAGGCTTTAACATCAACATTAGTAGAACCTATAACTCAAAGGATGATAGAACCGTAAGCTTAATGGGAAGAGGTTGGACCTTTGGATTTGAAGGAAGCTTTAAGGTAGATGCAACAACATCAACTCTTTACATTGCAAAAATGCCAAATGGTAGCTCCCATATGTTTGTTAAGAATGCAAACGGTACCTTTACAGCCAATGACTTTAGAGGTACGTTAGTAGTCAACCCAGAAGGCGGACATATCTTAACAACACCAGATCAATATACCTATGGTTATAATGCATCTGGCTGGCTCATTTGGATGAAAGATCCTAGTGGAAATAAGGTTACAATTGAAGTAGATAATGCAACAGGAAAAGTACTCTCTATATCAGACCAAGTAGCAAGAAAATTCACGGTTACTTATAATGCCAATAATCAAATAGCAACTATAAAAGATCCAATGAATAGAGTAGTTACTTACTCCTATACAAATCTATTGCTAACAAGTGTAATGGATCCAGCAGGAGGCATTCAAAGATATGAATATGATACTTCTAACTATTTAAAAACAGTAAAAGATCATAACAGCATCGTACAAGAGACAATTGTTTATGACCATACACCTACAACAGGCGTTCATAAGGTAAGTAGTTATACAAATATCTATGGTAATGAAAATACATATACCTATAATACCGCGAATAGAAAAACAACAATCAAAGACAGCAACAATAGACAAATCATAAAGGGTTATGATAGCCAATTTTACACAATCCTATCACAAGATCCAGAGAACAAGCAAACAACCATTACATACTTCTTAGATACAGCTGGAGTAAATGTGTATGGTGAAGAAAAAACCATAACAGATCGTAATGGTAATACTACGACTTACGAGAGAGATGCTTATGGTAACATAACAAATATCATCTATCCTGATGGTAGTACAAAAGTTTACACCTATGATGATAAGAACAACAATACTATGGAACAAGACCAACTTGGTAATAAAACCTACTATGTTTATGATGCAAATAAGGTAAAACTTACAAAAGAAGTAAGACCACTAAACGGAACAGATGCATATAGTACTTCAGCAGATCAATCAAAGTTTATTATTAAAACTTATAGTTATTATTCAGATTCAGAAGCAACAACTAATGGGTATAAAGCAAAAAGTTTGCTAAAATCGGTAACCGAGGGAGAAGGTAATAAGACAACATATTCTTATGATACTTATGGTAACATCGAAAAAGTAACAGATCCAGAAGGAAATGTAGTAACAAATAGCTATAACATACTTGGGTGGCTTACTAGTAATACTACTGCAGAGGGCTATAAAACAGCTTATACATATGACCTAGCAGGTAGATTAATGAAACAAGTTGATGCAGGTGGTGAAACAACGAGACTAATTATCGATCAACTAGGTAGAACGATAAAGGAAGTAACTTCAAATCTATATAATAGTAGTGCAGATGGATTAAATGCTACAACATCGCAAAACACTTATAGTGAAGATGTTGGTTATAGGTACGAATACTTTGCTAATGGTCTGATGAAGAAAAAAACAGATCCAGAGAATTATGTGTATTCCTACACCTATGACTTATATGGCAATTTATTGACAGAAACCTTACCAAATGGTTCTATGAATAAGTATACTTATGATGTGATGAATAGGAAGGATAAGACGTACTTTAGCGAAAATGCTCAAACAGCATATTATATTCTTGAAGCCTATACATATGGCATCAATACAGATAAGACTACTAAAAAGACTTATAAGAAATACCTAGAAAAATATACAGAAGCACAGATAACAGGTGGCACCACGGTACCAGAAGGTAGTATTGCTGAAACGGTATTTACCTATGATTATGCTGATAAACTTATTACGCAAAAGAATGCGGATGCTACAACACAGTCTATTAACTACCTTAAGAATGGGGCAATCAATTATTCGACTGAGGCTAATGGTGCTAATACTTATTACAGATATAATGCACTAGGACAAAGGATAGGTACCTGGAAGGAAGCTGAAACAGACAAGTACTCCTATTTAGGTAATGTATATGATAAAGCAGGAAGAATTACAGAAACTAGACTTGGTAAAGATTTAGTAGGGCTACATATTGTACCAAGTGAAGACAGACTAGTTGTTACATATAATACGTATGACGGTAATGGTAATGTTCTATCTTTAACAGATACATCAGGGAAAAAAGTACTCTATGGATACGATAAAGAAGGACGACGCATAAAACAAAATGAATATACTACTGATACTTATTCAAATGCTACTGAGTTTGAATATGATCATAAAAACAATGTAATAAAAAAGACTATTTATGTTATAGCACTGGATTTAGCAGGTAATGATCTTAGTGATAGCAGTTTAGTGCCTATTACTACATCCTTTAAGTACGATAAAAATGAAAACTTAATAGAAACAATTAACGAAAATGACAAGATTACTAAATATTCCTATGATAAGATAAATCGTGGACTTTCTATAACAACACCAGGCCAAGATGAGAATTTAAATTTCATTAATATAACGTCTTCCAAAGAGTATGATTTTAGAGGAAATGTTATAAAAGAGACAGATCCAAATGGTTGTGTGACAACTTTTATCTATACACCAAAAGGTGACTTAGATAAAATAAAAGAGACAACTGAAAAAGAAGGTGTTGTCACAGAGTTTACCAGTACGTATGCTTACGATGTGGCGGGTAGAAAAACAATAGAAGTAACACCTGATAATTACGATAATACTAAAGCTTTAACAGATCTTACTAGAGTTGAATATATCTATGATAAAATGGGACGCGTTTTAACCAAGAACGATATTTATAAAGAAGCAGGAGAGACAACTTGGTCAACCATTTCACATTCCTTCACATATGATGTCCTTGGAAATGTAATAAGTGAAATTGATGGTATGGGGTATGAAACAAAATCTACATATAACCTAGCAGGTCAGTTGGTTACAAAGACTGATCCAGAAACTAAGAAGTTAAACTTACCTTACACCGTAAAATATTCACATGATGGACTTGGTAGAGTGGTTTCAGAAACAAAAGCAAATGGTTCAGTGTCAACTAACTACTACGACGATGCAGGAAGGATTATTAAGCAAACTGCAAGAAAGTCAGCATCAGATACAGAATACGCACTAATAAGTAACACCTATGATCTTACTGGTAACCTTATCGCAAAAATAGATGCAAATGGTAATGAAGCTACATTTACTTATAATGCATTTAATAAACCTCGTACTGCAACACATCCTGGTGATGAATCTATTGAAGCAAATATTATTTCAAACCAGTATGACAACAAAGGTAATATCATTAGTCATCGAGACAGCTTTGGAACGGTCAAGTTATTTACTTATGATGAACAAAATAGAGTATTAACAAGTACAACACAAAGTATTGATGGGAAGAACAAAATAAAGACCTCAATAAGGTATGATAAAAATGGTAACCAAAGATATATAACTGATGGCAATGGTAATACAACTGAAAAGATCTACAACGAATTGGGACAAGTTATTAAGGAAATATCGCCATTAGGACATACAAATTTGTATCAATATGACAAGAATGGTAATCTGATTACAGCAACCGATTGGCGTGGAAACTCGGTTACTTCTAAATATGATGCACTTAATCGCTTGGTCGAACAAACAAATCCATTAAATGAAGTTATTGTTAAGAAGGAATACAATAAAAACCATGTAGAAACAGCGTCATTTGATGGTAAGGGAAACAAGATAGCTTACACATATGACAAAAACAATCGACTTATTTCTACAACAGATCAAGTAGGCAACATCACAAAGCAAACCTATGATAAGGTTGGAAACGTGGCAACAACAATAGATGGTGAGGATAACATCACCACATTTAAATATGACTTCTTAAGTAGACTTAGTAGTGTTGAAAATGCTAAAGGTGAAATAACTGCTTATACCTATGACTTGATGGGTAATCTATTAACTCAGAAAGATGGAAACGGGAATACAACAACCAAAGAGTATAACGTGAGTAATCTGTTGGCAAAAAGCATCGATCCTAAAGGTATTATAACAGATATAGACGGCTCAAATACCTATGACATGACTAGGGTTGAAAGTTATACCTATTATTCAAATGGTTTAGCAAAAGAAAAGAAAGATAAGAATGGTAATATTACAGTCAATACATATGACGTATTTGGTAGGTTATTAAAAACAATTTGTGGCGAAGAATCGATTACTAATACTTACGACAATAATGGAAATACAAAAACTATTACAGATTCTACAGGAATAACTGTAAGAACTTATGATAAGATTGGTAGAGTATTAGTGAAATCCATTCCTAAAGTCGGTGTTATGACCTATCAGTACGATATAATCCAAGATGTTGAGGCAGGTCATACTGCAGAGAAAAGTATTGATGCAAGAGGTAATACCGTTCTAAAGACCTTTGACCAGTTAGGAAGACTTGAAACTGTTATTTCTGATGGGAACACTACAACTTTTGAATACGATTTAAATGGTAACAAAGCGAAGGTTACTTATTCAAAAGGTGGAACAGAGGAGTATACATACTTTAACAACAATCAGTTAAAAATATTAACAAATAAAAAGAAAGATGGAGCAACATTAAGTACGTATTCATACACATATGATAATGCTGGTAACCAGTTGACAAAGGTAGATCAATCAGGTACTACGACTTATGGCTATGACTGTTTAAATAGGCTTGAGACAGTATTAGAGACAGATGGTATTGGCAGAAGTTATGTGTATGACAGTGCGGGTAATAGACTACGAGAGATTGTTATTAATGGATCAAATGTTAAGAAAACAACCTATACTTATAATGAACAAAATCGTTTGATTCAGACTCAAGGTAGCTCAGAAGCTGGAGCTTTAGAGACAATAAAATATACCTACGATGCTAACGGGAATCAAACCTATGCATCAACTGAAATGATTAAGCCAGCTTCGCCAGCAAACAAACCAAGCTTTGGTATTTTTATTGTAGGACAAACGAAGACAGAAGACAACCCTATAGCAGGGTATCAAAAGTCTTATAAATACGATAAGTTTAACCAAATGATTTATGTTGCAAATGGTGGTACAGTGTCTGAGTTTGCCTATAACGGAGAAGGACTAAGGGTAAGCAGTGTGGTAAATGGAAAAGTAACAAAATATGTGTACGAAGCTGATAAGGTTGTGCTAGAATTAAATGAAAAGGGTAAACAAACAGCTAAAAATGTCTGTGGGGACAACCGTCTTATTTCAAGAACAGGGGGAAGCGAGACTGCTTATTACTTCTTCAATGGGCATGGAGATGTAACGGCGTTGATTAATGATCAAGGTACAGTTATTGCTACTTATACATATGATGCGTTCGGTAATCATAAAGTAAGAACAGGGGCTGCAGACAATCCATATCGTTATGCGGGATATCAATACGATGAGGGAACTGGACTCTACTACCTTAATGCTAGAATGTACGATTCAATTACAGCAAGATTTATGCAAGAGGATAGCTACTTAGGTAAGAGAAGTGATTCGTTAAGTTTGAATAGGTATACGTATTGCTATAATAACCCGATACGGTATTGGGATCCAACGGGACATATAGTAACGCAATGGGATTTAAATCATTTAAGTGAACAAGAAGTAGCTCGAATAGCTGCTGCAACAGAGAAATGGGAGAATGCAAATAGAGCTGGTAATACAACTGCTAAAGAAGCAGCATTTGTAGAAGCAGAGGCGATAAGAAATCCAGCTCGGATAGCTAATAAAGAAAATGTTATTTATGTAAGTAGTAATAATCATGATGGTAATACCTATCATGTTGATGGAAGTGAATATAAACCTAAGGAAACTATTACTATACTTGAACCTATCAAACAGACAGATGATGTGTTTGACAAAGGCGTTGCGATAGCTTCTATGGGTGGTATTAGTGGGGATATTGGAATAAATAAAGGAAATATAACGGATATAATTAAAAATGTTGAGACTCTTGAACAATTGTCTTTGCAGTACTACAAAGGTCAATACAATAAACAGCAAGTAATGGCTTTTATTAGAAGAAAATACGATGATACTAAATGGCAAATAACGGCAGGAGATATCGATGATAAATTCGTTAAATATGTCAAAAAAAATAATAAAAAATTATTTGATTATTTTAGTGATACTGGAAAAGGGGCAGAGTTAGTTGATCCAATATCTGGAGAAAAGATAGATTTCCTACATATGATAGTATCGGCTAATGCAATAACTCATGAAACCGGTTCGCCATTTTATGATACTGAATTTAATGATTTAGCAGGTTGGGCTGGGGATTTACAGCAAGCTATTGGTGATTTGCAAAAATACCAAACAGCGTATAAAATTAAGGACAATTCTCCTCACTTAATAATTGCGGCAAAATCCATCATTGGTGATAAGCAAAATATATTCACAAGCTTCAGTATAAATGATATGCTAGCTGATGTGGATGGATATAACATCGGCATAGAACTTGATAGTTCAACAAGACTATCTAAAGTGCTGAAAGATTATTATTCAGATGGTGTGAATAATAGGTACTCAAGTTTTGTTAATAATATTGGTGGATTTGACGCGCTACAAGAAAGAACTAATTATTATACAACCGATGCTTCAGGACCGGTTAAAACAAAGATACTAAACGATTTTAAAGTTTCTAAGATTACATATTATCAACTTAACGCATTAAATATAGCATTTATGGATTACATTAAAAACAAAGGGGGAAATTAGAATAATTTAAATGAAATTTATATCTCTCGGGCATAAGTAATGCTTAAGAGAAATGTATAATTGTGCTAATATTGAAAGGAGTGTGAAGTAGTTTATGAAACCAGGTAAATATAATAAAAAACAATTAATTATAATATTAATTTTGGTAGCAATAATTTCGACTATTTTATTTTGGTATATATTTAATAATAACAAAGAGAAGTATGAGATTACCATGTCATTACAAGATAAATTTTTGATTACTGAAAAGCTTGTTAATACATTCCCAGATTATACTTACGATGTTGAAATATTTGATTACTTAGATAAAGGGAAAAAATCTATACTTAAGATTCGCAATGTAGAAAACGTACCAAAGGAAAAAATTAGTAATTTATATTCAAGTGATAATATTAATTGTTATCTTTATATGCGCTATATAATTTACAAAGAAAAATCTAGTGATTGTTTCAAATCATTAGATATCATTAAATTTGAAAATCTTGATGCTGATGAATATGGGTATTTAGTTCCTATAGCAAAAGAAATGGCACTTAGAAATTGGGGATTTGCTCATTATGTGTCAGAGTTTTTAATAAAATCTAATGATGCCGAGGCTATAGGTATGATAAAACGATATGCAGAAGGAAACTTCAATTCAAAAGAAATAGCGTATAATAGGAATTCTGGCTTTTCAACAAAAGAGATGCAGGAATATTTTAATAGCTTACTAGCAAAGTATAATATTAATAAATAATGAGCAAGCTCCGGTCGCAAAGCTCCCCTCGCTAGGATACCTGACAGTGCGTCCGAGCAAGGTCGTATCATATAGTAGGTGCGAATCCCATCGGGTAAGGTTGACTAACCGCCCGTAGTTAGCCTTGGAGCTTATTGGGTAACTAGTAAGTTTAAACGTAGGTAAACAGGATAGTAGGCCGAAAGCTGAAAAGCTGAAGTGATTGAGCCACAAAATATCCAATATAGTAAGGCAGATGCTGTTGTCAGAGCAGAATGCAATATTATGTCCGATGCAAAGGTAAGAAGGACGTAACTTCCTCGAGGTCGTTGAACTCGGCATGCTATATAATGTTATGATACGGGAACTCGGGAGACCCTAATTGCTCTTCGGACAATAGTCTGGAGTACGTATAACAAGCAATAATAAAGTGAGGAAACGGATGGCATTAGGGAGTCGGATTGTAGTATATTACTGATGATACAGGGTAATGCCTGAGGAGGAAAGACTACAACATTTTATAGACCTTGAAAAGGAAACATTACCTACACATGGAGGTAGAAAGTTAATGGAAACGAAACTAACAAGGATAGCACAGATAGCAAAAGAAAGACCTGATGCTAGAATTACATCCCTTGCTGGACTAATCAATAAGGAAAGTTTGAAGGAAAGTCATCGAAAGATGTGTGGAAATAAGGCTGCGAGAATGGATAAAATAACTAAAGATGAATACGATAGGAACTTAGATGTGAATATCGAGTCGTTACTAGACAGGATGAAGAAGCAAGCCTACAAACCACAGCCAGTCAAAAGAGTATTCATTCCCAAGGCTGGAACTGATAAAATGCGTCCACTTGGAATACTTGCGTACGAGGATAAGCTGGTACAAGATGTGCTCAGCGACATCCTAAATGCAGTATTTGAAGGAGATTTTCTTGACAGTTCCTTTGGATTTAGACCCAACAGAGGATGCCACGATGCACTTAAAGTAGTGAATAAAATCATCTGTGAGCGGAAACCATTTACATAGTCGATGCAGATATCAAAGATTTTTCGATTCCATGGACCATGAATGGATTATGAAATTCATAGACCACAGAATTGGTGATGTCAATGTACATAGGCTGATATCAAGGTTTCTGAAGTCTGGGATCATCGAGAATGAGGAAAGCAAAGACGCAATTAAAACAAATGCACGGAAAAAGATGTTATCTGAAATGCCGTTAGGAGCTGGAGCGAATATTTATTTAACATCAGTTTATAGAAAGGGAGATGAAAGTCTTAATGATCCAACTGATTATACAGGAGACTCTGAATCAGTATCATTGCAAGTTAAAGGGTTTGAAGTGTCTACGTCATGGAACACTACCAAGGATATTAGAACATTAGCTGTAGGTCTATCAACATCGGTGTTTGGGGTTGGAAGAGGTAGCTATTATATAACACTTCCAGATCCCGTCTATGAAAAGAGTGCTGAAGATCCAATAGCATAATATATAAGGATGAATAGGATAAATACAACAGATAATAGAGACAAAATCAGATAAAGATAGAGATACTAATACAATATTCAATGCTAGAGACTTGAAAATAATGACATCTTGTACCAAAGTAACTGAAAAACAGGGGAAATATTAGATGCTTTTCCTTTTAGTGGAAATGATTTTGAAGTATATGATGATTTAATCTACTCCTATTATAAACATTCAAGTATTACTTGTTCAAGTATAGAGGATAATTCAGAAGTGTGGCTTATTTATGGCGATTATCAGGGAATACATGTTAGCGAGGATAGTGTGTTTGTGTATAATTTTGAGACTGAGACGCTAGATAGCTTTAATAGATTTACTGGAGACTTAATTTGGCAGGCAGGCGACTGGTTACCAAATGGAATAAATAACTATATTGAACATGATGACTATTATATATTTGAGAACCAGCAATCAGAGTTGTATTTACTTAATAAATTAACTGGAGAAAAACTATGGGCATATACTGCTCCAAAAATTACTTATAAGATTGATTGGTATTTATATAATGATGATCTTTATATTTTTGATGGAAATGAACTTATAGTCTATGATACAACATCTTTTGAAGAAGTGCCTTTTGTGGAGCCAATAAGTGAGCCATGAGCAAAGGCATGATAATAATAGTTTAAGGTAATATGAAAGGAGAATAAGATGAAATCAATGAACAAATATTTGCTAGGTATAATAACGATCTATCCTATAGTATATATTGCTTTTTTTATAATTTATTTCTTGTCCATGATGAGTAAGATGTTCAACTCTACAACTATGGATGGTACGTTCTTATTTAATACAATGCCATATATTTTTTTCTTTCACATATTGGCGATGATTGTATCGATGTTTTTGCTGGTATTCTATATCATTCATGTTGTAAAGAATAAAAGAATTAAAGATGATATGAGAATTATCTGGATTTTGATAATATTTTTTGGAAGCATGTTTGCTATGCCGGTATATTGGTATTTATACATATTAAAAGAAGATAAAATTTCAGAGCGCGAGGGTGTCTGACACCATGAACAAAGTGTAAACAAAAGTATTTAGAGGATTATCTTGGGATAGTCCTCTATTAATGATGAATTATCTTTTTGATAAACCTATAAGTAGGGATGTAGATAAAAGAACTGAAACAATTATATGGGATTAATTTCCTGCTATTTTGTATGCTACTAGCGAATCAATTATGATGGAATTGAACAGGAAATAGAGGAAAAGATGGAGAGGATATAGATTGCATCAATTATTAAAAGTTTTGCTATTGCAGGGGTTAACGGCTATTTAGTTGGGATTGAAACCAATACACTTTTTGGGCAGCCTACCATCGCCATAATTATGCTGGGGGATCAAGCCAGCAGTGAAGTGAAAGGATTCGAGCAGCCATTTTCATGATACGAAGTGCTAAAAACTAAGATTGTTATAAATTAAGTATCCAGTTACATTAAAAAACAGGGATCTCATTTTGATATGGCAATAGCAATAGGTTCGCTTAAATAGACAAATCAAATAACAAGGCGTTGTACAGAGTATTAGGGATACATCGGTGAATTATAATTAAATGGAAGGCTGCATGAGTGTAACGGAGTTCTCGTAATGGTTCTTGCGGACAAAATGATAAGGTATTTTGAATGTAATCGTACTAAGTGTTAAACAAATGTTTTGTTACGCTACTAATGTAATGAAGATGTATTATAATTGAAAAGGAAAAACAATGGTATATAATCGTTATCTAAGGTAGAATGTGTGTAGAAACTAAAATGCTGGATGAAAATGATGAATTGCTTAGATTACAGTCTAGATTTAGCTTAGATAAGAAGGGAAACTGCAAGTGGAAGTTTGTATTAATAAAAAGGACTGATAAAATGAAAACAAATCTTAAAAGTTTATTGAAAAGAATGTTAACCATGTCACTTGTTTTAACTTTAGTATTTTCTTTAACAAATACCACCTTTGCTGAGCAAGAAACTTGGAATAAAGGAGAAATATCAAGCTTTGTGCCTTCTTTTGAGCATCAAACGTATGAGTCTAGTGAATGGACAAAAAGTTTAGTGGATTTATATCAACTAAATTGGTACGAAAATCCAAGTCGTCAAGTATTAAAAGGCGAGTTTATGTTAGTTCAGTTGCGTGTAATACAAGCCGCATTAGAAAGACAGGGTTTAACAATACTTTCTGTAGAGAACGAAATCTTGAATTTTAAAGATAACGATACTTTACCTGCGGCAGTTCAAGAAGAAGCAAAGATCTTAAAGTCTTTAGGAATTCTAAGTGGAACGCCAGAGGGCTATATGGCAATGACCAATCCAATTAAGAGATCTGAAGCTGCAAAAGTAATAGCTACTTTTAACAATAAAGTTTTAAGTATTAATTCAATAAAGAGTCCTAAAGTCTTTACAGATACAAAAGGCCATTGGTCAGAGCACAATATAAGTATTGCATATCAAATAAGTCTATTAAATGGTATGTCCAATACTACATTTAACCCCGACCAATCACTTACACTTGAACAAACTCTTCAAATCCTTGAAAATGAAATTGGCTACGGCGGTATTAGAAGAGTCGATATAGCCAAAGCTATGAATGAAACTTTTAATGTTACTGTAAATACCGATTTATCGAACAACATAATTTTTAAAAATTCATATGTTAAGTATGAAGAAAAAATGAAAACCTACGGTTTTTACAAAATGTATGATAACCAAAGCGCAAAATCTGATGAAGCTGTAACAAAAGCAGAAGCATTAAAACTAGCATTAAGTGTAACTCTCAATACGGATGAATTAGACGGTTATTCTGAAAAAGACGAGGAATATCCAGGTGCGATATGGGTTAACTACGCAAAAACGATGGGGGTTACTAAGGAAGAGATAAACATTACTAATTACAAAGATAAAGCAACGTATATCGATGTTATATCCTATTTTGAAGCGTGCAAAGTATTGTTGAAAAAAGACTTGCCAGTCAACTCAGTAGAAGTATACCTGAAGGATATGTCTACATACAAAGCAGAAGAACAAGTAGCAATAAAGGATATGGTGGCAAATAAGATTATATATTTATTGACTGATAATTTAAATGCGAATGATTATATATTCAAAGGGCAGTTAAATGAGTTAGCTGTTAATTATGCGCAGCAGTATAACACAATTGTTGAAATGGGCGAACAGATTAACAAAAGTCCTGAAAAGATGCCATCAAATGCTAGTCTATTTCCATATATACTAACTAACATTGATAAAAGTATATATGAAAAACCGTTTTTTTCAAGAGATCATAAAGCTTCAATGACAGCAAAAGATTTATATATTACAAGAAAAGAGACATTTCCTCAAGCAAAGTATATATCTGAAGAATTCTTTAAAGATATTTTGAATATTGACTATCGAACTATAACCGTAGAAAGTTTCAAGAAAAGTTTAAGTCGGTACATGATTTTTGCTGCAAATGATAAGAGCATAGAAGAATATGTTAAATATGTAAAAGAAAACGAAGTAATTATGAAAGGAAACGCGCAGTTCCAGTCTCCAGTATTTTACTATGACGGAGTAACATTCAGGACAAGACTGAAGCTTGATTTTGAAGTAATAAATTCAAAAACAAACGAAAATCTACTATATCCAGATTTGAATGATTCCTCTGCAAGTATTTATGGGGAAAAAAAGTATACTATAATCGTTGACTATTACCTAGCAAGTTCAACAGGAAATGGCAATATGTATATAGTTAAACACGAATTATATGATGCAATATTAGATAAAGAAAACTGCAGAATAACGAAAGAATTAGATTTCAAACTCAATAAAACGAGTGCTTATCCTGGTGATAGCTTTGCTGTTTTTGTTTCCAATACCAATTCAGCAGAAAATTTTTCTGTTACTGCACCCTTTTACACTAATAAAATTCGTTTCTATAAATACAAAGATGGATTTATCGGCTTGATACCAATTTACGCTTGGTCTACCCCTGGTAAATATCAAGTCAAAGCTACTAACTCGCAGACAAAATTGCTGACAACCTTAGATGTTGAAATATTACCTAAAGCTTTCGATGTTCAATATCTTAAAGTAGCAAAATCTACAGTTGCGATTAAAACAACAAATAATTCTGCAAAAGATCAAGTGTATTTTGATGCGGCAAGAGCCAATCCAATTCAGGAAAAATTATGGGATGGCGCATTTATTCAGCCTGTTAAGGGGAAAATTACAACAGAATATAGCGCAACACGGTACACAAATGACAATCCTACTCCGAGCAGACATCTTGCTATTGATATTGCAAATATTTCTGGAACACCAATCATGGCTTCTAACAACGGAAAAGTGGTATTAGCCAAAGAACTTATCATTACGGGCAATACCATAGTAATTGACCACGGATTGGGGGTATTCACCTCTTCCTTTCACCTAAGTAAAATTCAAGTAAAAGAAGGAGATTTCGTTAAAAAAGGAGATATTATTGGCAAAATGGGATCAACAGGCTACTCAACAGGATCACATCTTCATTTTGCTATATGGAAAGATGGTACATTTTTAAACCCATGGACATTTTTTGAGAATGATCCTATTGAATTTAAATAATATTTACCAAGAATCGGATATTATGCAAATAGAAAATGCAGTTGATAATAACGAGATTGTAACTAACATAAAAAGAGATAAGGTGGATAAAAAGGTGCCGTAAAAAGGTGCCTGACACCATGAACACACACCTATGAGGAAAAATGCTTTTGTCGACAGTCTGAGATAGCTTGTGCTATCTTTTTTTGATATTAATTACTACTTGCAGTTTCATGGCGCATGCATATTTGCTAACTAACCGAGGTCAATACTGCAGCCTAAAAAAGGCCATTGGCAAGTTATGCCAATAGCCCAATATTTAATTCCAGTCAATACAACCAAAAGTTGATCGTTTCTTATTTTTCTTAATTACTATCAACAAGTAGTTGTAACTAAAGAACTGCCGTATACCGAACGGGTATACACGGTCGTGTGAGATGTCAGTTATTTATTAAATAAAATCTTCCTACTAAATCTAAAATATTGTTAGCTCTGTAATTGCATTGCCATGACTTTGTGTTGAGTTTTGATTTGGATTAGACACAATCCATCATTTTGTCATATTTGTTTACTTTTCTGAATCTGGTGTAGTTGTACTATAAATTTCAGTGGCATCGGATGCTGTAACTTCCTCATAATCTGATGGGAGTGGCTTACCATTCACATCCTCATTACTTGATGGCGGTGGTGTTCCATCCCATGATGCAGGAACTGTAGTCCCATTTACTTCATCACCATTAGGTAGCGGTGGAGTTTCATCCCATGTTGTAGGAACAGTACTGCTATTTATTTCATCATTATTTGATTGTGGTGGTGTTCCATGCCATGATGAAGGAACGGTAGTACCGTTTACTTCTGTATTGGTAGTTTCATTGTTCAAAATTGTTTCTTCCGGTATAATAGATATGTTACTAGATTTCATAATTTTCGCCTCTTTTTTATTTTTATAATAAAGTAATATTCTAAATTAGTATCTGTAAATCATTTGAATTAGAAAGTCAGGAAGACTTTCACTAGGAACAATATTTGCGCCATAAAACGCATATTTGTTCTACTTGTTATTATTCATCACAGCTCAATTAAAAATGAATGCAATTATAAAATATTATCGTTCGAGTGCTAACATCTATACTTTTATTATACTCTTAAATAAATTTATGTCAAGTTTTGTAATAAAAAATAATAAATTTAAAAGTATATGAGACATACTTGGATTGATTGTTTTTTGTAAAAAGATGAAAATATTTTCATGTATCGGGATAATAGCTTTATTCAGGAATTTTTGATTATTATCTTTTTCTATTGATAATATGTAGGGAAAAAACGAAAATATTAATGGAGAGAATATCATAGGCATATTACCCCTAACCCAAGAATACATATAGATTGAAACGCTATAAAAAGGATATGGGACTTATGAGCTTATTGCCCATACTACCACTATTATTGAGGCAAAAAGTGAAACACCAGGAAATGAGTGCACTAAACAACCTTGAAGATGAGCAGCATGCAAGTGAGCACCAAGAAAAGGAACAGCTAGAAATCAAACGTGAAAAGATTCAAGTCATAGTCAACTGCGAAGAGACTGAAATGTATAGAGAAGAATTAGAAAAAATAGGAACCTTAAAATATTCACTACCAATGATTAATTCATACGTCTTAGAAATCTATGAAGAAAATATGGGTCAGCTCCAAGGACTAAAAGGAGTAGTAAAGGTTGAACAAGATGCCAATATTACTGCCCAAATGAATTCCGCCAGAGAAGCCATTCATGCCTTCTGGCATTCCGATGAAAGTGCCATGGGAAAAGGAATAACCGTAGCAATATTAGACACCGGCTTATACCCCCACAACGATCTCGTAAAAAAAAACAATAGAATTCTTGCATTCAAAGACTTTGTAAATAACAAGCAATATACCTATGACGATAACGGCCATGGCACCCATGTAACCGGTATAATAGCAGGGGATGGTTACGAGAGTGATGGTAAATACGAAGGCATCGCCCCTTTATGCAACATTGTAGCAGTAAAGGTCCTCGGCAAAGAGGGTGCTGGTAATATCTCAGATGTCTTAGCCGGAATTCAATGGGTTCTAGACAATCAACAAAAATATAACATAAAGGTAATGAACCTATCAGTCGGCATGGAGGATCTTGAAGGCGAGAACTCCGCCCTGGTAAGAGGAGTAAACGTAGCCTGGGATAATGAAATAGTCGTAGTATGTGCAGCAGGTAACAATGGACCATCTAACAGCACGATTACAACCCCTGGTGTAAGTAGAAAGGTAATTACAGTCGGTTCCTCAGATGATGCGCAAGAGGTTAGAATCCTAGGCGACTTTATCTCAAACTATTCCAGTAGAGGCCCAACAAAAAGCTGCATCAAAAAACCTGACGTCGTAGCGCCAGGATCTAATATTATATCCTGCCATTGCAATCCAATCTTTGTGGCTAACACGGAACTATATCCGAAACAAATCATAGGCTACATCAAAAAAAGCGGTACTTCAATGGCAACACCGATTGTAACTGGAATTATCGTTCGATTGTTATCAGATTATCCAAACTTATCGAACAAAGACATCAAACTAAGTCTTAAATATTCAACCTATGATTTGGGTTTTGGTCAGGAACAACAAGGTTGGGGACTCATTGATTTACAGAAGCTTTATGAACATATTATAGAATAAGAAAATAAAAATGCCTAGGTTAATTGCCTAGGCATTTCAGATATTATGAAAACTCTGCATAAGTAAAAGCTAGAAAGTGACTCGTATCTATCTCTTTAGTGGCAAGCACTTTCCTGTCAATTTAAGTGGCAAATAACTTTTAGTTTAGAGGATTGTTTTGCATTAGTAATGGCCCATACCACCAAATAACATCATAAATAACAATAAGAAAAAGAATAAACTATTTTCTGCAAAGGATTGCTTGCCACCACCACATGGTGATCCATTGTCATTGAATAATAATAATAAGAAGAACATAAAGAACATATTATTTCCTGAAGAAAATTGATTCATGATATACCTCCTTTCAAAACAATGTATTCTTTCTCTTTTGTATAATATATTGTATGAAGGTCATTATTGATATGTGAAAAAAAGATGTGATGATAAAATTGAAATAATATGAAAGATTACATTCAAATATAAATATTGTTAACTAGAAAGGAACCAATTGTAGATATTTGACATATGATTTGCAAAAGCTGTGAATAAGAGTGTGGATAGTGTGGAAAAGTACGCAAATATTCAGACAATTGCTCAAATTGTTAAATAAATATAAAGAGAATGTTAAGAAAACATTAAATAAAATGGGAGTTTTTCGGTTAAATTTTCTCTTGACAGACAAGGTATTATTGTATACAATCATACATAAGAACAATTATGGTTGATTATGGAGGATAACAAATGATTGAGTATGATAAAAGAACCAATTTACTAGAGAGAACAGAGTTTAGTTACCCACTACAAGATGTTTCTGAACCAAATCTATATAGAAATTTATTTCCATATGATGAAGCACCTAAAATTGCATTTAATCACCGTGTAGTTCCTATTAATATGCCAGAGGATATTTTTATTACTGACACTACCTTTAGAGATGGACAACAATCTAGAGAACCTTTCACTACTGAGCAAATTGTGACTATTTATGATTACTTACATAGATTAAGTGGTAAGAACGGTATTATTAGACAAAGTGAGTTTTTTATCTATAGTAAAAAAGATAGAGACGCTGTTTTTAAATGTCTTGAAAGAGGATATGAGTTTCCCGAAGTAACTACTTGGATTAGAGCTTCAAAGAAAGACTTCGAATTGGCGAAAGAAATCGGTATCAAAGAAACAGGTATCCTAGTAAGTTGCTCTGATTTTCATATTTTTTATAAAATGAAAATGACACGTAAACAAGTTATGGATTATTATTTAGGTATAGTAAAAGAATGTATGTCTTATGGAATCAAACCAAGATGTCACTTAGAAGATATTACCAGAGCTGATTTTTATGGTTTTGTGGTACCTTTTGTGGCAGAATTAAATAAATTGAGTGTTGAATCTGGAATTCCAGTTAAAATAAGGGCTTGTGATACAATGGGTTATGGCGTTAGTTATCCAGGTGCTGTATTACCAAGAAGTGTTCCAGGTATCATTTATGGTCTACATCACCATGCAAGAGTGCCTTCAGAAATGCTAGAATGGCATGGACATAATGACTTTTACAAGGCTGTACAAAATTCATCTACAGCTTGGTTATATGGATGTTCCAGTGTGAATTGTTCCTTATTTGGAATTGGCGAGAGAACTGGTAATACACCACTTGAAGCCATGATTTTTGAGTACGCACAATTTAAAGGCTCTTTTGACGGCGTAGATACTAGAATTATCACTGAAATTGCTGAGTACTTTGAAAAGGAATTTGGCGATGAAATCCCAGCTAGAACACCTTTTGTAGGTAAAAACTTTAATGTAACTCGTGCAGGTATTCACGCAGATGGATTGCTTAAAAATGAAGAAATATATAATATTTTTGATACCGATAAACTACTAAACAGACCAGTTAGAGTTGCTGTAACAGATACCTCAGGTTTATCAGGAATAGCTCATTGGATGAATACTTTTTATCAATTAAAAGGCGACAAGGCGATTGATAAGAAAAGTCCTATCGTTGCAAAAGTGAAAACATGGGTAGATTCCGAATATGAAGGCGGAAGAATTTCATTTATTGCGGAAGAAGAGTTGGTTCGAGAAATCGATAAAGCTTGTGTAGAGTTAAATATGAAAGTAAAGTAATTGAATTGCCTTGCTAAAATGAGTGGCTACACTTATAATGGTGTAATATAACAATGGAGGAAAATTAAAATGGATTATATTGAAAAATTTGAACAAATCATTAAAGAGCAATTAGCTCGAGTAGAAATGATGAAACAACAAAAAGACTTTATTAAATATGAAGAATTGGATACGATTATTATTGGTGTATGCGGTGGTGATGGGATTGGTCCTGCTATAACAGCTCAAGCTCATAGAGTATTAGAATATCTTTTAGCTGCTGATGTTAAAAAAGGTAAGATTGAATTTAGAACGATCGAAGGTTTGACAATAGAAAATCGTGTATTAGCCAATAAAGCAATTCCAGATGATGTATTAGCAGAGCTTAAAAAATGTCATGTTATTTTAAAAGGACCTACAACCACACCTAGAAAAGGTGATCCATGGCCAAATATTGAAAGTGCTAACGTTGCAATGAGAAAAGAATTAGATTTATTTGCAAATGTTAGACCTGTTAGTGTTCCTGAAAAAGGGATTGACTGGACTTTCTTCCGTGAAAATACAGAAGGTGCGTATGTACTTGGAAGTAAGGGTGTAAATATAGATGAAGATATCGCTGTAGACTTTACAGTTGCTACGACACAAGGTACAGAAAGAATTGCTAGAGCAGCTTTTGAATTTGCTAAAAAAAATGGCAAAAAGAAAGTTACTTGTATAACTAAAGCAAATGTGATTAAAACAACAGATGGAAAATTCTTAGATATCTGTAGAGATATGTCAAAAGAGTATGAAGATATTGAATTTGATGACTGGTATATTGATATCATGACAGCAAAGCTTGTTGATGAAAAAAGAAGATCTCAATTTCAAGTAATGGTACTTCCTAACCTATATGGGGATATATTAACTGATGAAGCTGCTGAATTCCAAGGCGGTGTAGGAACAGCAGGAAGTGCAAATATTGGAAAGACCTATGCAATGTTTGAAGCAATTCATGGCTCCGCACCAAGAATGGTTGACGAAGGCAGGGATATTTATGCTGATCCATGTAGCGTAATCAGAGGTGGAGCAATGCTTCTAGCTCATATTGGATATACAAAAGAAGCTGAAAAACTTGCGAAAGCTTTAGACATCTGTGGAAATACAGAAAAGAAATTGGTAATGACTGGTAGAGATACGGGTGCTACAAGTGCTGCATTTGCTGATTATCTCATGGAAACCATTGAAAAGCTATAGATAGGTTTTAGGAGGAATATTATGAGTAGTTATATTGGAGGAAATGATGCCTCTGATAATTATTCCCTACGAGGACGCGTATTTAATCGAATTAGGGAAGATATCTTAAGAGGTAGGTTTAAGCAAAACGAAGCCTTGATAGAAGTAAAGATTTCCGAAGAACTTGGAGTTAGTCGCACTCCAGTTAGAGAAGCAATCAGGCAGCTTGAGCTGGAGGGTTTGGTTACAAGTATTCCGAATAAAGGAGTAATTGTTACAGGGATTAATTCAAAGGATATTGATGACATTTATGTAATTAGATCTTTAATAGAAGGTTTATCTGCTAAGTGGGCAGCACAAAATATTACTACTGAACAAATTGAAGAATTAGAGGAAATCGTTTATCTTTCTGAGTTTCATCTCAGTAAAAATCATCTAGAACAATTATATGAGTTAGACAATAGATTTCATGAAAAGCTATATGATATTTCCAACAGTAAAATATTAAGACATGTTTTATCTGATTTCCATCATTATGTTCAAAGAGTGAGAAAAGCTTCCTTATCCTCATATGAAAGAGCAGAAAAGTCAATTTTAGAACATAAAATGATTCTTGAAGCGATTAAGGAAGGGGACTATCTTAAGGTTGAAGCCCTTACAAATGAACATATCATCAATACTTCTAAGAATGTTGCGGATAAAAAGATTATGGAAAACTTAAGGCTAGACGATTAAAACTAAAGGAAGTACCATTTTGGTACTTCTTTGTTTCTTTACTAGGATAGTGTTTTAACGGTATAATGGTGTATAACTATAGTATAAATGATAGGAGATAAATATGGAAAAAAACAATGTGTTATCAATAAAGCAAAAACTACAAGTTAACAATAAAGAATATATGTATTATCCACTGGATACACTGGAGAAATTGGATTTTGGCTCTGTCTCTCGTCTACCTTTTTCAATGAAGGTATTGCTAGAAGCAGCAGTGCGTCAACTTGATGGTAGAACCATTATGATTGACCATTTACATCAGATCATAGGCTTTGCAAATAAAGATACAAAAAAAGAAATCCCTTTAATACCTGCTAGAATCTTGTTGCAGGATTTTACTGGGGTTCCGGTTGTTGTAGATTTGGCAGCTATGCGTGATACTATGGAAAGCTGTGGTGGCGATGCCAATAAAATCAATCCAATCGTACCCGTTGACTTGGTTATTGACCATTCTGTAATGGTAGATCGTTTTGGTACGAAGGATGCACTTGAATATAATGTGAATAGAGAATTTGAAAGAAATGATGAGCGCTATAGGTTTCTTAGATGGGCACAAACCGCCTTCGATAATCTTAGAGTAGTGCCACCTGCTACAGGAATTGTGCATCAGGTTAATCTAGAATATTTAGCCTCTGTTGCTGCGACGAAAAAAGTGGATGGGGAAGTCCTTGTCTACCCGGATTCCTTGGTTGGAACGGATTCCCATACAACGATGATCAATGGACTTGGTGTGCTAGGTTGGGGTGTAGGTGGTATTGAAGCAGAAGCTTGTATGTTAGGACAACCCCTATATTTTATCACGCCCGAAGTTGTAGGATTTAAATTATCGGGAGAGTTAAGTGAAGGATCGACCGCTACAGATTTAGCATTAACGATTACCAATATGTTGAGAAAAGTGGGTGTAGTAGGAAAATTTGTGGAATTCTATGGTTCAGGCCTTGCTAATATCAGCTTGGCAGATCGTGCGACAGTTGCCAATATGGCGCCTGAGTATGGTGCAACCATGGGCTTTTTCCCAGTTGATGATGAGACGTTAAATTATTTAAGAGCTACTGGAAGAGAAGAAGAACAAATTGCTCTTGTAGAAGCTTATTATAAAGCGCAAGGTATGTTTAGAACTGCAGTTACTGAAGATCCGATTTTTAATACAACGCTCGAATTAGATTTATCGACAATTGTACCAAGCTTAGCTGGTCCAAAGAGACCACAGGATTTGGTACCATTAACCTCGATGAAAGAAGTATTTAATAAAGTTATGAGAGCACCTATTGCAGAAGGAGGATACGGTATAACTGAAGAAAAGATGAATACGCAAATTGTGCTTCCTTCTCTTGATGAGAAAAGTGAATATTTAAAGACGGGATCGGTTGTAATTGCGGCAATTACAAGTTGTACGAATACTTCCAATCCTAATGTCATGCTTGGAGCTGGACTTGTAGCTAAGAAAGCCATAGAGAGAGGTCTTGCGAAACCAAACTATGTAAAAAGTAGCTTAACACCAGGTTCCTTGGTAGTTACCGATTATTTGATAAAAGCGGGACTATTAGAACACCTTGAAGCACTTGGTTTTTATGTAGCAGGTTACGGTTGCGCAACATGTATTGGTAATAGTGGACCACTTCCAGATGAAGTGAGCAAAGCAGTTTTAGAAAATGATTTAACAGTAGCTTCTGTACTGAGTGGAAACCGAAATTTTGAAGGACGTATTCATGCGGGGGTAAAAGCAAATTATCTTGCTTCGCCCATGCTAGTGGTAGCTTATGCCCTTGCGGGGACTGTTAATATTGACTTTACTTCTGAACCACTTGGTTTTGACCAAGAAGGAAATGCAGTTTTCTTAAAGGATATATGGCCATCAAATCAAGAAATCAAGGAAGCTCTAAATAAAGCAATGAGTCCAGAGATGTTCCGTGAAAAATATACTAATATTTTTGCAGCGAATGCAAGATGGAATGATATTCCAATTAGTGGAGGAAAATTATTCGAATGGGATGATAGTTCTACTTATATTCAAGAACCTCCATTTTTTAAAGATCTGCAATTAAAAACGGGTGATATTCAAGGTATTTCAGCTGCAAAGGTCTTGGCTTTATTAGGGGATTCTGTAACGACAGATCATATATCTCCAGCAGGTAATATATCTGAAAAAAGTCCTGCGGGTCAATATTTAATGGAGCATGGGGTAGATAAAGAAGCATTTAATTCCTATGGTTCACGTCGTGGAAATCACGAGGTTATGATGAGAGGAACATTTGCAAATACCAGAATAAGGAACCAAATGACGCCAGGTATAGAGGGTGGCGTTACGAATTATTTGGAAAATAATGAAGTGATGTCCATTTATGATGCTTCCATGAAGTATCAACAAAATGATGTGTCTTTAATTGTTTTAGCAGGTAAGGAATATGGAACAGGAAGCTCAAGAGATTGGGCTGCCAAAGGTGTTTTTTTACTAGGTGTGAAGGCCGTATTAGCAGAAAGCTATGAACGTATTCACAGAAGCAATTTACTCGGAATGGGTGTATTGCCAATGCAATTTTTGGAAAATGAAAACTGGAACTCTTTAGAAATAACAGGTACAGAAACCTTTACGATCAAAGGATTATCTAATGAAATACTACCCGGACAAAAGGTGAGAGTAGTCGTAACACGAAAGGATAAAAGTCAATTTGAAATTGAAGCAATCCTTCGCTTAGATAGCTTGATTGAGATAGATTATTACCGTAATGGGGGCATATTACAAACTGTATTAAGACAAATGATGGCTGAATAATAAATAGTGCATATGGATTAAACCTATAAATAGAATGGCGCCGAAGAGATAAAATCTATCTGTTTCGGCGCTTTTTTTATCCAATAGAGATAAATATGATTTAAGGAGTATACAAGCGCATACTTCTTGAAATATTCTGACAATTGTGCTAAAATATAACATAATTAACCAAGTTTCTACATAATGACATAAAGATCAATGAATTTAATGGATATTCACAAAACGACTGATAAGATGTAGGAGGTTCTATATGTATAAAAAAGCTTTTTATATTTATATTAATTTGATTCTATTGTTGGTGATAACAGTTTTATTTACCTATATATTTATTCGATCAGAGTTTTCTGCACAAAATGATGAGATCTTAATTTTAGATCAATTCAAAGTCAATGGTGTTGAAGATGAATTAAAATATAGAAACCTTACGCAGGAAAGTGAAAAATTCAATGTAATCGAAACTACCTTTGAGAAAAGTGAATTAGAAAACATAAATGGAAGTCTGGAGTTATTGATTCCCAAGTTATCAGCCAATTGGTATAAGGTTAAAATGAATGATGTTTTAATCGGTTCTGTTGGTAACGATAAAACAAATGCAAGTTCCATCTGGAATGCAATTCATACTTTTACATTTGATAAATCACAAATAAAAGATTTGAATACCGTCACAATTGAAGCATATTCTGATTATAAATTTGGGAAATCAGTGCTACCTATCGTGATAACCAATTCCGAAAGTAGTTATAAAATTATAATGTTTTTAAGATTATTTCTTACGGATTTTAATTATGTCTTATTAGGCATTCTTTTTGCAATTTCATTGTATATATTGTTCTTGATGTCCACTACAACAGAACTTAGAAACTTTGAACGTTTAATACCAGTTGGTGTTTTATTATTGAGTATCAATATTCTTGATTATACTCCAATCTATTATATGCCCTTTTCTCTTTTAACCTTTAGAAAACTTGTTTTTCTTTGCTTATATTTGGCGACAGCCTGTATTTCTTTTGGATTTAGTTATGCTTATAAGAAAAAACTGTTGAAAATACTGGGTATTTTATTGGTTTTGAGTATACTCATTGCAATTGTTTTTTCACCAGATATGATTACATTTAAAAAGTTTTATGTATGGATAAATCTTGGATTGATGGTAAATGTAATAGGTTGGATCATTGTTGCACTTCAGGATATTAAAACCAATAAATATCAATCGCTACTAATCAGTGTAGCAGGTTTTTCTGTTATTGTTCCGGGTATTTATGAGATTATACTTTTGATTTTAGGCATAGATCCTGTATTAAAGATTAGTATTTATGGTATGTTAAGTTGCGCGGTAGGATTGTTAATATTATCTTTCTATAAATATTTTAATTATCAAAAAAATATTTACACCCAAAGTATATTACTTGAAAAAGAAAAAGAGCTCTTAGGTAAAACCTTGATCACAGATGAGCTTACAAATATGTATAACCATCGCTACTTTCACGAGCAGTACAGTAAAATTATTGAGAATACGAATAATAGCTTTAGTCTTTTGTATATTGATATTGATAAATTTACTTTAATAAACGAAAAATTCGGTTATTCAATTGGAGATGAAGTGATTAAGGAAATTAGTTGTATACTTCAATCGAAATTTACCGATAAATTGAAGCTGTTTAGATATGTAGGGGATAACTTTATAGCGATTATGGACTCAACAGAGGAAGAAGAAATTATCAGATTTGCAGATTCTATTCGACTCCCTGTCATTGAATCAGAAACCTTAAAAAAATGTGCGGGGTTTTTTCCTGCAACGATATCTATTGGGATTTCAAGATTTCCAGAAGATGCATTTGATTTAAGAATGCTCATATATTGTTCTGAAAAAGCAGCTCGCTTCGCTAAAATGACAGGTGGAAATAAAGTGAATTTATTTAATACTAGTCTTATTTCTTTGATGGATCAAGAAAAAGATTCTATTAAGAAAGGTATGCTCACTGATTTTGTATGTACCTTTGCATCAGCAATTGATTTAAAAGATTGTTACACAGGTAAGCATTCAGAAGAAGTATGTAGATTATCCATGCTCATCGCCGAAAAGCTTGGATTAAATGAAAATGAAAAACATGATTTAATGATAGGTGGAATGCTCCATGATATTGGAAAACTAGGTGTTCCAGACTCCATTATTTTAAAAGATGGCCCACTCAATAATGAAGAATATTCAATCATTAAAAATCATCCTATTTATGGATATGACATGATAAAACAATTTATCCAAGATAAAAAGATGCTTTCTTGTATTAGGAGTCATCATGAACGTTATGATGGGAGAGGCTACCCCGATCGCTTATCAGGCACTGAAATTCCGCTATTAGCAAGAATTATAACAGTAGCAGACTCTTATCATGCCATGGTATCAAATCGACCTTATCGTAAATCTTTATCTAAGGAAATAGCTATTTTAGAGTTAATAAAGAATAAGGGGACTCAGTTTGACCCTAAAATCGTCGATATTATGGTTGAGGCCGTATTAATAGAACCAAGGGTAGAGCAAGTGGGATAGAATCATAAATTATAAAAGTATTTTCCTTTGTTAGCGCTTTTTGTCCTAAATAAATCCAAAACATAAGCACCTGTTATAGTTGGTGATAAGACGGTCGACAAAAGCATTTTTTCTGATAGGTGTATAGATTATTGGCAGCAAGTGTTCATTTTTCTGGCCTTACCCTTTGGCCGGTCGGGCGAAAAATGAACACTTGCTGCCTTACATAATCATCTAGAAGAAAAAATGCTTTTCTCTCTATTTCTATAATTGAGTGGTTATTACCGCGATGTTAATATTCATAAGGGTAAATAAAACCATTGATTTGAAATGAGACATAATCACAAATGATATACAAGGACATTATCATAAATGGTTCATAAAATAAACAGTGTTTATAAAAACAATATGTCAATTATTTGTGAAAATGTCCCAATAAATCCAAAACATAAGCACCAGTTATAGTTGGTGCGCTGACTGTCGATAAAAGCATTTTTTCTGATAAG